>JASCXY010000148.1 GCA_030012235.1 Balneolaceae bacterium ANBcel3
CAACGGCATCTGTTTGAGGCAGACGTATGTCACCAACCTGATACGTGCCTTCCGAAAAATCTATTGCAAGACGCGTTGCATCCTGAAAAGGGACGTACATACGGAATACGTGATAGGTAGGCGTTAAGATCATTTTTTCTTCCTCGGTGAGAATCATAGCCTGCAAAACATTCACCATTTGAGCGATATTGGCTCCACGTACCCGTTCGGCGTGACGCATGAAAATATTCAGGTTCAAGGCAGCGAGAATGGCATCGCGCTGGGAATTTTGCTGTTGCAAGTAGCCGGGATTCGTACCCTCGGTTGCTTCATACCATGTACCCCATTCATCGACTAAAATGGCAACCTCCTTGTCCGGATCGTATCTATCCATGATGGCTTTATTCTCAATAATAAAATCATTCATTCCAAGGGTTTCTTCAATAACCGCGGCATAATCATGTTCTTCGAAACCGGTCGCTTTGATCAGGGGAGGCCAGCCGCCGCGGGTGTATCGGTGCAGCGAGAGGGCATGAATATCCCAGGTCCAGTTTCGTCCGGCCCAGGCTTCCATAACCTTTTCCGTATAATCCAGGCTTTCTTCAACATCTGGGTCCGGGCCAACGGCCACATATTGAGTAGGAACATCTTCATTGTAATTATAGGTAAAGTTTGAGAATCGTATCATCTCGCGTACATACTCATCTGCGCTGAACATACCTCCGCATCCCCAGGACTCATTACCCACTCCCCAGAAAGCGACCTCGAAGGGTTCCGGATGGCCATTTCGGGCTCTTTCTTCAGCCAGGGAAGTACCGGTCGACGTCAGATACTCCAGCCAGTCAGCGGCTTCACGGACCGTTCCGGAACCTAAATTAGCAGAAATAAAGGCATCGGCGCCAACCTGGGACAAAAAGTCAAAGAATTCATGGGTTCCAAACGTATTTGGCTCCAGAGATCCACCCCAGCTTACGTTAATTCTGGTTTTCCTTTCCTCAGGCGTACCAATACCGTTGCGCCAATGGTAATTATCGGCAAAACAACCGCCCGGCCAGCGGATATTTGGAATGTGAAGTTCTTTCAATGCCTCTACGACATCGTTACGGATGCCCCGTGTGTTTGGGATATCAGCATCGGGTCCTACCCAAACCCCGCCGTAAATTCCGGTACCCAGGTGTTCTGCAAATTGTCCGAAGATATTTCTGTTGATTACAGGCCCTTCGTCCGATGCGTCGATGGTAATATGTACAGACTCGCTACTTTGAGCGAAGGAACCATCCGGTGCCATCAGAAGTCCGGCGAAAAGAAAAAGGGAAAAGAATATTCGGGTGGACTGTTTTAGAGGATTCATAGCGAAATAATGAGTTTTGGTGATAGTCTGCCGCTAGATGAAAAACGAACGTTACATACAGCACCGATAGTGTTGTGATCTGTTCTGAAGCAAGCCCGGCGAGAGATCTCTGCTTATTCCAGGTATTTATTTCACATCGGAAAATATAAAATAAATCCATCTCTTCCATGAGTCTTTGAGTGTGAGGAAGTACCCGCGATCGAGAGGAAGTTCCGTCTAATCTTACCATTGCGAGGGCATTTTTCCTGTGATCAGCGAACAAAGAGGCCTTGTAGGAAGGACTCTCTGGAAGTCCGTGCATCACTGGCAGGTCATTGGTGATGTAAACGATTAAGAAAGAGACGCTCTTCCCCTTTGGAGGATTACTGGCTGGATCTGTTTTCTGCCTCACGGATTAGAGTACGAAACAGCTGCATTTGAAGCTTGCTTTGAGGCAGGTATTCCGGGTGCCATTGTACGCCGATAATAAAGGGTGCTTCGGTATACTCAATGGCCTGTACAACGCCGTTTTCTTCTGCTCCACTGACAACAACCGAACGGCCGGTTTTTTCAACAGCCTGGTTGTGAAGGCTATTCACAACAATGGATTTTTGATTAAAAATGGTGTAGATCCGGCTTTTGTCTTCTAATCGTATTTTTTTTCTGGGCAGTACCGTAGATATGCGCGGCCGTTCTTTATAGTAATTTGCAAGATCCTGATAGAGCGTTCCGCCGAAAAAAACATTGATAACCTGAGCCCCCCGGCATATCCCAAGAACAGGAATGGATTTCTTCACCGCTTTTTCAAGAAGCTCCCATTCCAGGTGGTCTCTTGCTGTATCTGATGTTGAGGTAGAAGTACTCAGAAGCTTTCTGAATATCATAATCAGGGGAGCAAACAGAAAAGCGCCTATTCTTTGCAGGATTGACTCCTTTTCTTCCTTTTGATATCGGATGTTTTTTAAATCCGTTATCAGGTCTTCGTAGCGTCCGGGATCTATGTCAGCACCACCTCCAATAATCAAACCATCCGGCTCTGCAGAAGTCGAAGAATGCGGATAACGCGACGGGGTCATCCGCACAGCCTTTCCACCGGCGCGAAAAACGGCAATTTTTGTTGCAATCCACGCTGTGTAACCCCCTTTATCCGGCCCGGTTACAAAAATGACAGGTTTGTGCTTTTTCATCAATCGCTAACAGAGCTAAGGTTTTTCTTTCATAATTGAATTCCAGGCGCGTTTCCATTTTTCCAACATCTCTTTTCCGGGATGATCTCTTTTTTCAGTATATAAGTCCATCAGATGCTTTCGTTTTTCATCTGATTCTGCAAGTTGTTCTACTTGAACCCAGATATTCCACTCATGGGTGAAGGTCCACTCAGGGTCATCCACAGAGCTATTGGGCAGCCGGTAATGAAACGTTGGCCTTGAACGAATAAGTTCATCTTCTAACTTTTGGCGTACGCGCTTTTTGTCTATCCATGCAAACAGAGGAAGCATATCCAGAGGCCGGTTTCGGGTTGGATTGTATGTCAGATAGTCGTCTATGAGCATGGCATGATCCGGCTTATAACCGGGATCCAGTACCTTTTCGACATATGCATCCGGAAACGCATCAATAAAAGGAGTGATTTTTCGGGTGATGTTGATTTCATGTGCCTCAATCAGCCATTCATACAGCAGTAAAAAGGCCTGCAGGTACCGAAGGATATCAGAAGCTTCAAGTGAGGGTGCTTCCGGATTCAGATGCAATCCGAACGCGTTAAAAGCCGAAGCTCCGGTTCCTTTTCCTTTCTTTTCTAAGATAGCCCGGCGCAGATGTTCCAGTTCAGGAATTTGCTGAAACGGTACCGCTGGAAACGAAACCTCATAAGGAACAACCGTTGACGCCGCCGAAGTCAATATGTGTTCAATACGAAACTGCCAATCGGGGTCGACAGGGAATCCAAGTTCATCTCCAAGGCCCTCAATAGGCTTTTCCTTTGCCAGTTTCTGTAAATTTGCCCAGTCCAGTTCAATGGTGAAGTCTCCCAAACGACTGTCTTTGACATACTTCTTCACCCCGCTTTCGGCTTCCGTTACACCGCCATAGCATTCCTTTACAAGCGCTACGATCTCGTCAATGGATAAGCCGGAAAACTCAATTTCCAAACCCATTTTCCGTGGTTTTCCTTCGTGATTATTCACTTTAGGTGGATATTGAATCATAAATCTTTCCGGTTTTTTTATTTAAATGGATATAAAAAAGGTTTTTTGGTGTTATTAGTGGGTAGATTACCAAAAGTTATGCCTGTATGTTCAGGCATAATACTGCAGATTCCGTACATTGTTTTGAGAAAAGACAGACGATGCTTCAGAAATCATGGTTTTGGCATGCTCCTGATCAGATGATGGTATTGGTAGCATGCAGAATAAACATTTTTTAATCAGAAAATAAGAGAAAAGAAATGGCAAAAGAATTTGACGTTTGTATCATTGGGTCCGGGCCGGGCGGTTACGCGGCGGCTATCAGGGCAAATCAACTTGGGCTGAAAACAGCCATTATTGAAAAAAAAGCTCTTGGAGGGGTATGCCTTAATGTGGGTTGTATTCCAACCAAAGCCCTGTTGAAATCGGCTCAGGTTGCAGAGTATCTCAGCCATGCCAAAGACTATGGCTTTGAAACAGGTAAAGTGAAAACGGATTTCGAAGCCATTATCAAACGCAGCCGGGGTGCAGCGGATAAAATGAGTAAGGGTGTCCAGTTTTTAATGAAGACCAACAGCGTCGAGGTGATTAAGGGTAAAGGCGTACTGGAGTCCGCTTCGGAAATTAAAGTGTTGGATGAAAAAGAAAAGGAAACCGATAGGGTAAAAGCCAAACATATTATTGTAGCGACCGGTGCACGGCCCAGAGAGCTGCCGAGCCTGAAGTTTGATGGTAAAACCATCATTGATTCTGAAGGAGCAATGACCCTCGCCAAGCAGCCAAAGAGTATGGTGATTGTCGGCGCCGGAGCCATTGGAGTGGAGTTTGCCTATTTCTATCACACCATCGGTACCGAAGTGACTCTCGTTGAAATGCAAAAGCAGATTCTTCCTGTAGAAGATGCCGAAATCAGCAAGGAACTCGAGAAAATCTACAAGAAAAAAGGCCTGAACATTTTAACCGAAAGCACCGTTGAAGAGGTCAAAAAGAAAGGCGGAAAGGCACAGGTTATCGTCAAAACTAAAAAGGGAAAGGAAACCATTGATGCAGATGTGGTATTGTCTGCGGTTGGTGTTGTCGGAAACGTGGAAGGCATGGGCCTGGAAGAATTAGGTGTCAAGATTGAAAAAGGATCCATTCAGGTCGACCGGAACACGTCTAAGACCAATGTAGATGGTATTTACGCCATCGGTGATGTGGCCGGAGCTCCCTGGCTGGCTCATAAAGCGACGCACGAAGGAATCCGTTGTATCGAACGGATCGCAGGAAAGAATCCTCCTCCGATTAATTATGAGAATATCCCCGGTTGTACCTACTGCCAGCCACAGGTGGCATCCGTTGGTTTGACCGAAGAGAAAGCAAAGGAAAAAGGCTATTCGGTGAAGGTCGGTAAGTTTCCGTTCCAGGCGAATGGCAAAGCCGTTGGCGCCGGACAGACCGAAGGATTTGTGAAAGTGATCTTTGATGAAAAGTATGGTGAATGGCTCGGATGCCATATTCTCGGAAACGACGTGACCGATATGATTTCGGAAGCAGTCGTGGCCCGGGATCTTGAGACCACCGGACATGAGATCATTCAGGCGGTTCATCCGCACCCAACGCTTTCGGAAACCATTATGGAAGCGGTGGCAGAGGCGTATGGCGAGGGCATTCACCTCGGAACAAAACCCGCTAAATAAGGATCACCTTGTTTTTAGAATGAGCGAATAGTTTTGCATGGGCAAAGCTATTCGCTTTTTTTTCTCCGGGGCCACGGTATAAGCTCCGGGAAAGCAAGGCGCACAGGCAACCCCGGCCGCTTTTAAACATTCAAAGCCACACTCAGAAGCTTTAAGCCCCTCTTTTCTGGCTGGGCGAGGTCCCCTGACTCGGATCGTTGGCGATACGTGGAGGTAAAAAACCGGCCGGATATCCCGTTACGTATTCATCTCCGAACAACCGATTGTGAACAACGGTATTTCGGTGAACCTCCCAGTCGAATTTACCCCGCTTTCGAAGAAAGAGGGTAATGAAAGAGGAGGTTATAACGATAAAGGTCGAATAGAGGATGGCAAGCCAAATCATTTGATCCTGAATGCCTTGCTGAGGAAAGCTGAGAAGAATTATAGCAAAAGATACGGGCCCGTTCTGAATACCTGTTTCCAGGGAAATGGCTCTTTGGAAAAGGGGCTGAACTCCGAATAATCTGGAAACCCAGTAGCCGAAGAAAAATCCAAACAATCCAACGGATATTGCTGCGAAATAGACTTGCCAGGGCGTAGCCAAAAAGAGATACCCATGCCTCAAAAAGGCTGTGCCGAGCAGGAAGAGGATAACGATAATGGCAAAGAAGCCGGCGCTATCTTCAAAGGTTTTGGCCCATGGAGGCGAAAAGTGGCGAAGCACCATTCCACCGGCAACCGGAACAAGAACGAGGGCCAGCGATACAACGATATTCAGCGTTGGTATGACAAATTCTACTCCGGAACCGTCTGCAATCATAGCTTGACTGATTTGCCGTGTAAAGTCCGCCGCATAAAAATCAAGCAAAATCGGCATCATTACCAGAGCCAGCAGCGT
>JASCXY010000149.1 GCA_030012235.1 Balneolaceae bacterium ANBcel3
TGTATTCAACATAAACCCGGCTACAATCACCAATACAATGACGGTAGTAATATTTTTTGCCTGATAACTCATAACATTTTCCTTAATTTTTAAAATTAAACAACGGTATAACGGCCTTGCGTTCATGCTGCCGGGGCAAGGGTTTAAATTACTTCACGATCGTACGAAACGTCACACGAACCAATTCACGCAGTGAATAAAACCTAAGCGACTGGATATCATATAATTATTCATTCACGCTGTTTTTCTTTTCAGAAAACCAGCCATGCAACAATTGGAAGATATAAGCCTATTTTTGATAAATCATTTTCTTGGATACTCTGAAATTATTTGTGGTCAGTGTATACAGGTATATACCGCTTGCGACTCCACTCGCATTCCACCTGATCTCATGATGACCTGCGGGAACAACTCCGTTAACTAATGTATCCACTTCCTGGCCGGTCACAGTGTATACTTTTAGTTGTACAGATTGCCTGTCCGGAAGATAAAACGTAATTGAAGTAGAAGGATTGAATGGATTCGGAAAATTATCCCCTAAAACTATCGAATGCGGCTGGTGAGATAAATTTTCGGGAGATGCCGAAGTTATGATGCCGGCACCGTCGCCAACCAATCGGATTTCACTCATCTTATTCGTTCCTGCACCAAAATCATTCAACTTTTTCAAATGGTTATCTGCTTGTCCTCCTGCGGGAAGGTCAAACCTGTCCAGCTCGGGGTTATTACCCATTAAATACGATGCCACACTGTCCGTAGCCACCGGATCCTTTCCAGCCAGCAAAACATTATAATCAGCAGGTTCAAATGTCGGGTTCCAGGAACCCTCCCCTCCGACAGAATTCATAATGCCGTCAATAACCGAAAGGTGAATCGGACAGGCAAAGAACAAGTCAGATATGGCATTGGGAAGATGAGTGCCTTCCTCCCCGCCTTCAACATGCAGCGCATCTCTTCTCCCCGGATTCTGATGTGTTGCATAGGGCTGCAGAGGTACAATCCCAACCTGATTTTTAATAGAGTGAGTTACCCCGGCACTGAAGTGCTGCTTCATTTTTGCAATGGACACATAAACATCAATTTCATCTAAAATACGGTTGCAGGTAAAGGAATTGTAGTATGATTTATGATCGCCTACCTGTAACTCCATATAATCATCGTAGGGATCGGGTTTATTCAAATCTACAAACTGCATTCCCAGTTCATTTTGAGCCGCCCGATATCCGAAATCATTATATGACTCGTCATCCCATAAAGCCTCTACGGCATATATATCAGCGGGATTGACCCCTTCGTCTATCAATAACTCTCCCACCGCTCTAAAAACTTCGGGATGAGTCCACATTGTTTCAGTTACACTTCTTCCCTGATGGGCTTCATTGAATGCATTTCCCGATCCGCCCACAAGGTTCAGCTTTAACGCCACCTTATCCCCTCTTTTGACTACACCACTTAATCCGCCCAGAGATTCAAATAAATGGGCCACTTTGTTTTTTACATATGCCCTGCTGTAACTGTCTGCCTGGGTTAAAGCTACCTGTGAGACATAAGAAGAATTGTTTTGGTATCCATAACCGAATACATTTTTAGACAGCAGGTAGGGTGCCGCAATTAATCCAGCCGTACTGGAGCCCAGAGTATTAATAAATTTTCTTCTCGAATAGGAACGTTTGGATTGTTTTTGTGCGGTTGACGACAAATCTTTTTCGTTTTTCATCTGTTTAAATTTTTTTATTCATAAGGACACATAGAAAGTCCATGACGATTTTAATCATACTCCTGTGTGAAGGCCTTCGGCCATGGACATTTCATAAAATTCTTTTGTAATGAATTTCCGTTGGTATCTATGATTCCAACTTTTGGAGTGTAATAATTACGCTTAATACTGAGTTTAATAAATCTCCACATTATTAGATGACTGAAGAGTATTTTAAGATGTCGTTTAACCTCCTCAATGTCAATCGGGGCAAGCTAAAATTGGAGATGCAATTTAAATAATGGATCGTAAGTTAAGCCAGCGTGACACGGTCAACATAAATCACCATAACCTCCAGTTTTCAATCTGACTTTTAAGCCAAACAATAAAGTTTCTACCTAAAATCCATCCAA
This sequence comes from Balneolaceae bacterium ANBcel3, assembly GCA_030012235.1. Lineage (GTDB taxonomy): Bacteria > Bacteroidota > Rhodothermia > Balneolales > Natronogracilivirgulaceae > JASCXY01. The sequence continues at coordinate 2,110 of JASCXY010000149.1, forward strand.
GAATCGCACATACACCAAGGAAGGCCAGAAAAAAAATATTGTCATATAGTAGAACAACTGATCTTGCGTATCCATATAAAAAGAAAACCTGAACGAGCACAGCTCCCAAAACGACTGCATATAACGCATTCAAAAATCTTGAAACGATGGAAGGTTCAGCAACCATCGAGTTTTCATCAATTTTTAATTCTGAATAATTCCCTTTTCTATAGGTCATAGTTGTAGATGATTAAATGTTTTTTTTACGGGAATAGCGTGCTTATAAAATAACAGACAACGTTGCGCCAGAACAAATAAAAGTAACTTGCCTAATTTACCGAGTATGTTGAAAAAGGCAACATGCCTGCAATGACCGGTTGGTGCGCTTGCTACAGGAAGACATTTTAAATAATTCGTGCCTGTAATTTTTTTATTTAGCAAGAATCATTTTTTTTGAGCTGACAAAATCACCGGCTTGCATACGATAGATATAAACACCACTGGAAAGCCTGTTTGATTCAAATAAAACTTCATATCGGCCGGGTGATTTAGTCTCATTGATAAGGGTTTCAATTCGTTGTCCAATCAGGTTATAGACGGTTATATTCACATGGGCCTGTTCTGGAACAGTGAAACGGATCACGGTAGCAGGGTTGAATGGATTCGGATAGTTTTGTTGAATGGCATAGTGATCGGGTAATCTATTCGGTGGTTCTGCCGAAGAATCCACGGAATAACTATCATTTATGAAGGACCATCCATAATTATTTTTAATGAGCTCACGGGCATCTTTTCCCGCATGAAATTGTAATTCATGGACTCCTAATGTGATATTGTCTTGCAGTGATTGTTCGGCCCAGCCGATTAAAATGCTGTCATAGTTGGCAATGGAAAGGCCGGAGTAGGACAACATGAAGTTCATGTTAGTGACGTTCTCAATATTCCACCCTCCAATATTTTGGTTGAAAGACGCCGCTCTGGCAAACATATGGCTCATGTGTGTTACATTCCCGGTATCCCAGTCTTCCATTGATTGATTATATGATTCGGCTCTGTGAAACATTCCTCCCATATTGGTAACCTTTCCGGTGTTCCATTCTCCGATATCCTGGTTAAAGGAATCAGCATTGCTAAACATTTCATGCATATTTGTGACATTGCCGGTATCCCAGCTTCCGATATCCTGATCGAATTCCCGAGTATACATAAACATGTTACTCATATCCTGAACATTTCCAGTATTCCATTCACTGATGTCCTGATTGAAAGCGGTAGCCGAAAACATACGACTCATGTCTCTGACTTTTCCGGTGTCCCAGCTCCCTATACTTTGATTGAACCTTGCAGCATAGAAAAACATACTAGCCATATCTTCGACATTGCCGGTATCCCAGCTTCCGATATCCTGATTGAATGCTTGATTAAACATAAACATGTTTCTCATATCCAGTACCTTTTCGGTATTCCATCCACCAATATTCTGATTAAAGGATACGGGATAGTATTCCGAAGCTGCAAACATCCCCCTCATCTTTTTAACATTACCTGTATCCCAGCTGCCAATATCCTGGTTGAACACAGAGGCATGGTTAAACATGTTGCTCATATCCTCGACATTCCCGGTGTTCCAGTTACCAATATCCTGGTTGAATCTTCGGGTATTATAGAACATATAACTCATGTCTGTAACATTACCGGTATCCCAATTGCCAATATCCTGATTAAAGAATGCAGCACAAAAGAACATTCCGCTCATATCCCGCACATTTTCGGTATTCCATCCACTGATATCCTGATCAAATGAATCGTAACTTGTGTATGTTACATATTCAAAAGGTTCATCAATGCTGCAAGGAACTCCTGCGGTCGGACTTTCATAATAGTTACTGAACATCCAGCTCATGTCTTCGACGTTACTGGTGTCCCAGTCTCCAAGATCCTGCCGAAATGAAAAGGCAAGTCTGAACATTTTGCTCATATTTGTGACATTTTCAGTATTCCACCCACTGATGTCCTGGTTAAAAGATTGGGCCAGATAAAACATTCCGCTCATGTCTTCGATATTTTCTGTGTTCCAATGCCCTATGTCTGCATTCATAGAGCTGGCATAAAAAAACATTTCGGCCAAACTTGTTACTTGTGAAAGATCCGGAGCATCATCAGCGGTAATATTTAGATTTGCAGCTCTGAAAAAAGCGGACTCCATACTGGTCCATGCGATATCGCCCCATTGCTCAATGGAAAGTATTTTTTTTGCATCACCGTAATCATGAAAATCTTCCCCTTTGAAAGAAATACTGTAAAAATCACCGCTTATACTTACACGATAGGTACCTGGGGCAGGAAAAGTAATTGTATGCGTGCCACTGCCCGTTTCGTTGCCACTGTTATCGGGGTCATCCAATTCTTCCCAGTCAATGTTGTAGTTGCTACCCTCGCCGGGAATAGTAATTTGGTTGTCGCTGGAAGAGCCTTGATTATCTGTTTTCCAAACGGTGATGAAGGGATTACTGCCGGTTAGTGACTTTGCTTCATGCAGGTCTACTGCGAGAACTGTTGAGAAAATAAATGAGTTTGCAAGAATTGTAAGAATTAGTTGTTTCATGACTCTCTGATATTTAAATGTTTTGCATTTAATGATCTAATCTTGGTTTATGCGTTCTGATTGTAACGTTTTGGCGCTTAACCAAGGGGTAAATTGTCATTGTGGACGAACATAGATCGTCCACCCGTACGGTTGAAAAGCTTGTTATATAAAAGAGCCGATTTATATGCTAGAGGATTCTTCAGATTCAGATGCAACTTTATCTCTGGTAACACTTGTAGACTGCTCTGGCCTTTGTAGCCTCGCCTTCTGACACTGCTGAAAAATCATAGTATAAGCCCGTACCGTCTGTTTTTAATACGAATGAGTAGGCAGCATTTTCACCCCATTCCCAGCGATGTTCTAACCCAATACGCCGATAAAAAGCTACCTCTCCAGTATATCCACCATCATATAGCAAGAATCCAAGAAAGTCGAAGAGAGTATCATTGAAGAATCCCACTTCAACTACAACTCTATCTCTATTTAAAAAATCCTTGCAGTACCATGATGTAAAACCTCCTGCATCTTCTTCTGAAATTTTTTCGGCTCCAATTATAAGCGTTCTAGGTCCATATGGAGTTGCAGAAGGAGCTGTTGTTTTCGAAGCGGTACAAGAACCTATTGCAACCAATAGAAAGCAAAAAAAATGTAAAGTTTTTATCATTTCGTTTGTAAGTAGCTGTAAAGTTCTTCTGAGAATGTTTTTTCATATAGCAGCCCAGGGTTAATCCACAGCATAACGCCAGAATTAGTAAAAGCATCTTACCCTAATTTACCGGATATGTTGAAAAAGGCAACATGGCCTACGATGCCCGGCTCGACTCCAAGAAGCGATTGACTCTTCGGGGAGCAAAGACGATGTATTATCGGGTTCGTGAAAAACAAAATGGGACCATTGAGCTTAGCCCAAGGATATTAGTTCATCCTGATGCAGTTTCTCAGAAGACTCTGAAAATGATCGACCAATCGGTTGATCAACTGAAAAAAGGAAGCGTCTCCGAACCGGTTGATTTGGACGAACTGAATAAACTCCCGGACTAAATCCATGTTTACAATTCGTATGGGAGTTCCTGAGATGGAAGCGTTTTGGAGCTCATTGCTAGAAAAACGCAAAACCAATTCGTTGAATTCTGACGAAAATGAACTATTTATTCGCTTGGGTAAAGCCATCACAAACCTGAGTGCGAATCCAAAACATCCGGGATTAAGAACTCATGAAATTGAACCCTTAAGTAAAAAATATGGCAATCGTATTTAGATCAGGGAAAAACGGCCAGGCGATTTTATAGGGCATATGTACCAAATTGCAAAGAGATTACCATATTAGGAATTGAACCTCATCCGGAAGACAAAAAAC
>JASCXY010000015.1 GCA_030012235.1 Balneolaceae bacterium ANBcel3
CTGCTTAAAGTAATAACCTGGATTCACCGTTTCTATTTCTCAAGTCTGGGTGAAGCCATTCAGGCCGTATTGCCATCAGGAATGAATTTTGTTTCCGAACCCCGGATCAAAGTCATTCAACCCGATCTTGTTCCGAAATTACGCGGACTCGAAGAAAAAGTATATTCGTTTGTCGTTGATCATTCATCAACGGATGGAATTTCTTTGTCTGAGGTTTCAAATTTTTGGAAACAAAGCGGAGAAAGGGCTATTCAGCGCCTGATCAAAAAAAAGCTGCTTGAAATCTGGCACATCCCCAGGTTGAAAACAGCCCCGGCTACTGTTTCTGTATACGAGTGGAGCGATACTGTCAGAACTATTGTAAAAAAGGAAGGATGGGTTAGCGTTTGGAAGGATCATGTGCCTGCCTCTGTGCTTAAAAAACTGGAGTACATGTTTTCTGATTCCTCTGATGAACATAAGGAGAGCTCAGGCAAATTACCTAAATGGATTCAGGGGGGCCTTCGGCTGATTCAGGCCGATATGCCGGCCACTAAGTCCCGGCTCATGGAACAGGCCGGCCTTACAGAGTACATCTGGAAAAAAATCCGGGAAACCGGGCTTCTTTCCAGCCAAAACGTTGAAAAAGCACCCGAGGAGTCCGGGTTGCCATATAATCCGGATAAAATCAACCAGCTGAATGAGGAACAGCAGGCCGTTGTTGAGCCCGTTCTGAAAGCATTGCATGAACATTCCTACAAACGCTTTTTGTTATTTGGTATTACGGGAAGTGGCAAGACGGAAGTATATATTCATGCCTTGAAAGAAGCGCTGTCCCTGGGAAAGGGGGGACTTGTACTTGTTCCTGAGATTGCTCTTACTCCCCAGACTGTGCGCCGTTTTTATCTTATTTTCGGTGATCAAATCGCGGTTTTGCACAGCCGTTTAAGCGACCGGGAACGGCTACAGGCCTGGAGTGCCTTGCAAAAGGGAGAGAAGAAAATTGCCATTGGGCCTCGCTCGGCGGTTTTTGCACCTATACAGAACCCGGGGATTATCATTATGGATGAGGAGCACGACCCTTCGTATAAACAGGAAGACCCGGCGCCTCGTTATCACGCCCGAGAAACGGCTGTAATGAGAGCGTATTACAATAATGCCGTGATCATTACCGGATCTGCTACTCCAAGCCTTACCAGCCTCCAGGCGGTTCGTTCCGGCAAATGCGAGTTGCTTCGGTTGGAAAACCGACATGCTCTTTCCAGGCTTCCCGAAGTTCAGGTGCTGGATTTGAAAGAATATCGATATGCTATGCGCGGGCCTTTGGCGGTGCCTCTCTATCTGGCCATCGAAGAAGCTCTAAAAAAGAAGGAGCAAGTGATTCTTTTGCATAACCGACGGGGTTTTTCTCCGTTTGTTCAATGCAATGATTGTGGTGAAATTCCGGAGTGTCCCCATTGTTCTATGTCCCTGACCTATCACAAAATAAAGCATCTTCTGCGATGTCACTACTGCGGATATAGCAAGAAAAAAGGAGCCCCGTGCGCAGCCTGCAACAGTCCCAATACCGAAGATATGGGTTCAGGAACTCAGAGAATTGAGGAAAGCCTGGCCACGTTGTTTCCGGAGGCCTCAATTTTACGGATGGATCAGGATTCTACTTCCGGGAAAGGGGCACACGACACCCTGCTGCAAGCATTTGCCAACCGGGAGGCCGATATACTGATGGGAACCCAAATTGTTGCCAAGGGGTTGGATTTTCCAAATGTTACGGTAGTCGGAGTGATAAATTCAGATACAGAACTGGCTTTTCCATCCTATCGGTCATCGGAAAGAATGTATCAGCTGCTAAGTCAGGTTTCCGGAAGATCCGGGCGGGGATCTCAGCCGGGATTTGTCTATTTACAGACCCGCATTCCGGATCATTTTACTTTTTTATATACCAAAAAGCATGATTTTTCCGGTTTTGCAAAGCACGAACTGAAAAGCCGCAAGGCGCTGAACTATCCACCGTTCTCGAGGTTGGTAAAAGTACTGTTTCGCTCACCAAACGAGCAGCTTACCGCACAAACGGCTGAGTTTTATACACAAATACTGCATCAATTGCTTCCTCCGGAAAGAATTATAGGCCCGGCTCCATCTACCATTACCCGGATTAAAAATCACTTTTGCTGGGAAACACACCTGAAACTGCCTGTGGAAAACGGCGCCGGTTATATGGACCGTCTGTTTTCAAAGACTTTTGAGTTGTTTGAGAAAAGCAGGCATGCATCTATGCACTCGGTTCGTATTACGGTAAATATTGATACCATGAACTAATCTTCCGGTCTGTCTTCTGTTGAGTCAACTCGGCGGACAAACATTCTGAATACGCAGAATGGTTTCCGCTATATATCGGATACGGAAGATTTCACTTCCCTTTGCTGTCAAAATGAAAATATTATTAGTAATTTGAGGTTATGTGCCCGACGGCAGTGCCCTTTTTGGCCAAAACGGTACTTTCGGTTGGATAGTATCGAGCTTAAACTATCACTTTTTGGCTACTTTGAAAATTAAACCCGTTTTCCGTACCTCGTAGTTTATGTCTTATTCAGACCCCGCAGATATTGAAATTAATGGAATAAAGCTTGTATCCATCATCGAAGCCATCCTTTTTGCGGCCGACCGGCCTCTATCTGCCGTCCATATTGCCAAAGTGATCACGGAAACAGAGCTTTCACCACCGATATCGGAGGATGACATTTCAGAAACCATCCAGGTCATCAATTCCCAGCTAGAAAAAGAGGATCGAGCCTTCACCATTGAGTTGAAGGGGGGTGGATATACGTTTGCGACCCGTCCAAAATATCATCGTTGGCTGGAATTTTTTCAACACCAGAATGCCAAGCGCAAGGTTTCAGCTTCAGCGCTTGAAGCACTGGCCATAATTGCATACCGACAGCCGGTTACCAAACCCGAAGTAGATCACATCCGCGGGGTAGATTCCGGATATATTGTACGTCAGCTTCTTGAAAAAGACCTGATTGAAGTAGCTGGCCGCTACGAAGGTCCCGGCAGGGCACTCCTCTACCGCACAACCCCCGTTTTCCTGCAGCATTTTGGGTTAAACTCCATTGAGGAGTTGCCAAAACCACGTGAAATCGAAGAAATTTTACGTGATGATGATATGGCCGAGCATCGTCAGCTGATGCTTGAACTCAAATCAGATTTGCGTCCACCGGACTATTTTTCGGAGGACCCGTCTGACAGCCAGACAGACTCCGGCAACGAGAGTCCGCCGGATGAAGACCGCACCAACTAAGTATCTGATCTTCTTTAGATCACCCTTTATCTGTATCAATTATATTAAACTCTACCTCCTGTGTCCCAAGAAAAAATAAGACTCAATAAGTATATCGCACACGCCGGTATTTGCTCAAGAAGAGATGCCGATCAATATATCGCCAGCGGGAAAGTCCGTGTAAATGGCTCCGTATGTAAAGAATTAGGAGTGAAGGTTTCACCACAAGACCGGGTTACAGTGAACGGCCAGCTCATTGAGCCTGAACCTTTTGTGTATTTGATAATGAATAAGCCACGTGACACCATCACCACTACCAGCGATGAAAAAGGCCGTAAAACTGTGATGGATATCGTCGAACATGAAACCGGACAACGATTGTATCCCGTCGGAAGGCTGGATCGAAATACCACCGGGATCATATTGCTGACCAATGACGGAGACCTGGCCAACCGGCTTATGCATCCAAGCTATATGGTACGTAAAGTTTATGAAGTGGAAACCAGAAGGCCACTTAGCGATGAAGAGCTTACTTTACTTCGGACCGGGATTCAACTGGAAGACGGACCGGCAAAAGCATATCGCGTATCCAGGGATCCTTCTCAACCAGCCTGGATAACCATTTCCATGCACGAAGGCCGAAACCGGATTGTACGCCGCATGATAGAAACCCTCGGAACCGAAGTGGTACGGCTTGACCGTGTCGGATATGGCCCGTTGAATAAAAAAGGGTTGCGTGTCGGCCGATGGAGAAAACTACGCTATCGGGAGATCAATGAACTGAGAAAGATGGTTAAATTATTACCACTGGATCATCTTGAACGCAAAAAGGCTTGAAGAAGAGCATTCTTTTCCTCTTTTTTTGTTTATTCCCGCTGGCCGCTTTTTCAATCCAGCCGCCTTCGGAAGAATCCCTGTTGCTGCAACCTGACTTTCAAGAAGATGCCCGACATGCTATTCAGCTTTTATACAATAGGGACACCGAAGGTTCATTGAGGCACCTTGAGTCCTGGACAAGTACACATCCGGATCATCCTGCCTGGGTACTATGGCCTTCCATGGATGCCTGGTGGCCGATTATGAATGACCTTGAATACACCGGGTATGATGATTTTTTTATCAGGCAAAGCGAAAACGTCATCGATTATTGCACCGGGCTCATAAACGAAGGACGATATGAGCTGGACGCCAGAGTTGTACGGGCGATTGCACAGGCACAGCTAGCCCGCTACTATTCCAACCGGCAACGCTGGTACCGTAGCTTCAGAAATGCCCGGCGTGCTTTAAATGACCTTTTCGACCTGGAAGAAACCCATCCGGAGATCCCGGATCTTCAATTTGGTGTGGGCATGTACCGGTACTTCGCCGCTCACCTTCTGGAAGCGTATCCACTTGCCCGGCCCGTCGGATGGATGTTGCCCAGGGGTGACAAAGAGGAGGGACTTGAGCGTCTTACAACGGCATCTTCCAATGCGATTTTTCTTGAACCTGAAGCCATTTATTTTTTAGGACATATTTATCTCCATTTTGAAAACCGCCCGAATAAAGCATTGTCCTATCTGAAAGAATTGTACTCCCGCTATCCGGATAACCCGTTTTACCACCGACTCTATATCAGGGCTCTGTATCGGTTAAATCAAACTCAACAGGCTCGCACCGTTATTGAAGAAAGTTTATCTTATTTTGAAAATAATGAATCCCATGAAGTCCGTGCACTGCGCGAAGACCTGCTTTCTATACTGGGAATCATACATTACCATCTGCGTCGGTATCATCTTGCTGAACAAGCCTTCACCAAAGCTATCGAAACAGGAAGTTCTATGTATCCGGAACGAGAGCGATCCAATGTCATTCTTTCGTGGTATTACCTTGGCCAAACGCATATGCGGTATGGAAGTCGTACCCAGGCAAAACGCTATTTTGAAAAAGCGGCTCAGGCCAGAACAGACCACCCAAATCGCCAAACAGCCAGAAAAGCGCTGGAGGATTATTCTCTGAAATGAAATATCAGGTTCAAATCAACCATGAACAGCTTCCTGTAACCATTGTTCAGAGAAGGGGACAAAAAAATCTCCGGATTCGTCTTAAACCACATGCGGTCGTTGTTTCTGGTCCGGCCAACCTTCCCAAAAAGGAGCTTTTTTCTTTTGTAGAAGCCCAAATGGATTGGATAAAAAAAAGGAGAGGCCGCCAGTTAGAACGTTTGAAGGAGATGGATCGCAAAAAGCGCGAAAATCAGGGCAAAATCTTGATTCGAGGAACCTATGTCCGGATTATCCCTGACACTTCTGTCTGGATTCGTAAACCTTCATTGTCCTTTTCTGAAAACAAGGTCTGGTATACCTACAATCCAGACCGCGAAGATCATCAAAAAGAAACTCCGGAACCATCGCTTCTGTCCTCTTTCTACCAAACACTCGCAACCAAAGAGCTTACAGAGCATGTCCGCAAATGGAGCGAAATCACGGGGCTTATCCCTGGACGCGTATCCATCCGAAACCAGAAAACCAAATGGGGCAGTTGTTCCTCAAAAGGCACCATCTCTCTTAACTGGCGGTTGATTTTATGCCCGGTTGAAATATCTGATTACATTATCGTGCATGAACTTTGTCATTTAAAGCACTTTAATCACAGCCCGGATTTTTGGAAGATGGTTGCGGAATGGTATCCGGAGCTACAACATGCAAAAAAATGGCTTCGTTTGCACTCCGAGGAGATTTTCAGTCTTTAAACAGGCCTGCATTGCCATTGTTTCCGTTAGCCACCGTTACCGGTACGTCTTTTCTAAACGTATTCATGCATTTTTGCGGGTCATCTATCTGAAGCGTTATCAGCCTCGCAGGGGGCATATTCAAAAAAACAAACTTCTGATCCTGGCAATAGTTTCGGAAAACTTTCTTTTCAAACCGACTTCTGAACTTATTAAAGTTCACATATTTATAATAAATAATCTGTGTCCCGGACTTACTTAAATAAAGCTTGTGCTCCCACATTAGCCGTGTTACCTGAGAGGGGATTCCCTCGTAAGGCAGGCTGGAGATGATAAAGTCGTATTTATACTCTGATTCAAACGCCAGAAAGTCTTTGTGATGCAGACGAAAAACCCCATTTGAATGAAATCGCCGCTTTAGCACTTTATGAAAGTAGGCGTTCAATTCAACGACATCAAACCGGTCTCCCTCTTTGAGGTGCGGCATAATCCGTTCCGTAAAGATTCCCGTTCCAGGCCCAAGCTCCAGAACTTTTAACGGATCCCGATCTGTTTTTTCGAGTTGGTCTTTAACCAGTCTTACCACATCTCTGGCAAGATATCTGGAACTGGGCATAACAGCCCCGGTTTTTTTCCAATCACGAATAAAATGTAATATATGCCGGTGTAGCAAAGTGAATCAATATTTCTGAAGGGTAAAGCACTCGACTCGTTTCACCAGGTATGTGCAGGTCTATATTATAAGAAAAACAAACCAATACTGCATCATTTCAATTCTGTACCCACCTGATCACCTGTAATAACGACGTATTTCAAAAGATAACAGATTTTTTCTACTAAAATCATCCCCTTTAGGCCTTTCTGCTTTTCTTTTTTATTGATGTTTTTTCTTTATTTTAAGCGGGTAGCCTCAGGTCTATCGTTGTTTAATATACCGGGCTGCCGTTAATCATTACTTTTATAAACGATATCTTCCGGTTGGTATACTACCTGATATAGTCGTTTGCTGGCAATATTTCCTCATTTGATGTACGGTTGTTTGTAAAGCAAGACGTTAACGAATCAACTTCGCTTTTTTCTTCATCTTTTCCAGAGATGAAGGCCTGCCTACATTGGATGATACCGGTAATTATTACACAAAAATGTTCGGCTGAATCTTCATGCTTCCATTGATGGATATCCGGTTTAACTTTTTCGTATTATTTCGTTTATGCTTGCTTTTAAAAGCTTCTGATGTTCGCTCACTTTCTCGCTGAAACCATAATCATTCACATCGCCCCGTCTTATCATGGATAAAAAGGAACGATTCGACTTTGAACAAGCTTTAGAGAGATTATCGGAGGTATTGAAAGAACTTGAATCAGAAAGTATACCTCTGGAAAAAGCTATCCAATTGTACGAAGAAGGATTGGAACTTTCGAAAAAGTGCTCCAAACGACTGGATGATGCCGAATTACGTATTGAACAGGTTTCTAAAAAAGATCCATCATAATGAATGAAAATAAACCGATACCCGGGCCGCTTCTCTCAAATATCAACAGCCCCGATGATTTAAAAAAGATTCCGGCAGATCAGCTTCCTGATATTTGCGACGAATTACGCGATTTTATCATCGACCAGGTATCTGTAAACGGCGGACATTTTGGAGCCAGTCTTGGAGTCGTCGAACTAACTACGGCCATTCATTATGTTTTTGATACGCCAAAAGACCAGCTTATCTGGGATGTAGGCCATCAAGCCTACGGACATAAAATTTTAACCGGACGAAGGGATCATTTTCACACCAATCGAAAGTATATGGGGCTGGCTGGATTCCCGAAACGATCGGAAAGCCCTTATGACGCATTTGGTGTCGGTCACTCCAGCACTTCCATCTCTGCTGCATTAGGTATGTCGGTAGCCCGGGATCTGACAGGGGAAAAGAATCATGTGGTCGCGGTTATCGGAGATGGTTCGATGACTGCCGGAATGGCGTTTGAAGGCCTGAATCATGCCGGTGTTCAAAATTCTAATGTATTGGTCATTTTGAATGATAACCGGATGTCTATTGATCCCAATGTGGGGGCGCTCAATGAGTATCTGGCGGATATTACAACCAGTTCGACGTTCAATAAGCTGCGTGACGACCTCTACGATATGCTGGGCTATTTTAAAGGGGCCGGTGAAAAAATGAGGAAAGTAGGCTCCAGACTGGAGTCGGCTCTGACTTCTGCATTGACTCCGGGCTCCTTATTTCGCTCTCTGGGGTTTAAATACTATGGACCGGTGGACGGCCATAATGTGAAATCTCTCACAAGACAGCTGAATGACTTAAAAAAGGTTCAGGGACCCAAACTCCTTCACGTAGTCACCGTCAAGGGAAAAGGTTTCGCACCTGCTGAAAAAGATCAGGTCAAATGGCATGCCTCCGGAAGTCCGTTTGATAAAGTAACCGGCCACGAGGTAGTAAAAAAGGTTTCTTCTGAACCGCTACCAAACTACCAGGATATTTTTGCGGATACTCTTGTGGATCTGGCTGAAAAAAACGAAAAAATGGTGGGAATCACCGCTGCAATGCCAAGCGGAACAGGGATGTTAAAGATGATGGAGGCCATACCTGAGCGCGCATTTGACGTCGGAATTGCAGAACAACATGCGGTCACATTTGCGGCCGGTATGGCTGCAAAAGGATTTAAACCGTTCGTTGCCATTTATTCCACGTTCATGCAGCGAGGTTACGATCAGGTTATCCATGATGTCGCTATTCAAAAATTGCCTGTTGTGTTTTGCATGGACAGAGCGGGAGTCGCAGGAGCCGATGGACCCACACATCATGGCCTTTACGATATCGCTTTCATGCGCAATATTCCAAATATAGTCGTTGCTGCTCCGATGGATGAACAGGAGCTCAAAAACATGATGTTTACTGCTTCCGGTTATGATAAAGGCCCTTTTTCCATCAGATACCCGAGAGGACGTGTTACCGGGATGTCCCTGTTGGATACGTATGAAAATATCACCCCCGGAAAAGGCCGTATCCTCGCGGATGGAAGCGATGTCTTGATTTTAAGTTTTGGTACCATCGGAAATTATGTTGCAAAAGCATTGGACGAACTCTCTGTACTGGGTATTTCTGCGGGACACTATGATATGCGTTTTGCCAAGCCTCTTGATACCGACCTTCTGAAAAAAGCTGCTTTTAAATATAACCATGTCATAACCGTGGAAGACGGATCGATACGCGGAGGTTTTGGATCTGCTGTTGCTGAGTTCTATATTGAACAGGCAACACGGCCCGTTGTCAAAATGCTCGGTTTTCCCGACCAGGTAATTGAGCACGGTACTCAGGAGGAACTTCACAGGGACGCCGGTTTGGATTCAGACGGCATTGTTTCTTCTATTTTGAATTTTGTTTCCGTGAATATTCAAAGCGCCTGAAGTTTTACAACGAAAGGGCCACTTTTTTCTTCACTTTCCGGTTAACGACTGAACACGGGTTCAGCGGGTGCCCGGAATTTCTGTCTTTATCCTCACAAGCTGTGTTATTGGGTACGTATGCACCATCCGAAACATAAGAACAAGCCCCGTTTGTCGTTTTGGCAAATCTGGAACATGAGTTTTGGCTTTCTGGGCATTCAATTTGGTTTTGCTCTTCAAAATGCCAACGTGAGCAGGATTTTTGAAACCCTTGGAGCAAACATTGAAACTATTCCCATTTTGTGGATTGCAGCTCCTGTTACCGGCCTCATTGTACAGCCCATAGTTGGGTATCTGAGCGATAATACATGGAACCGTTTCGGCAGGCGCCGTCCATATTTCCTCATTGGAGCGGTATGTGCCTCAGCCGCCCTGATTATCATGCCCAACTCTCCCTTTTTATGGGTCGCCGCCGGAATGCTTTGGATTCTTGATGCTTCCATCAATATTTCGATGGAGCCCTTCCGTGCTTTTGTTGGGGACATGTTGCCTTCTGAGCAACGAACAAAGGGCTTTGCAATGCAAAGCTTCTTTATTGGCACCGGAGCCGTCATTGCCTCGGCCTTACCCTACATCCTTACCAATTGGATTGGAGTGTCGAACATTGCACCTGAAGGAAGAATCCCGGATTCTGTGAAATGGTCCTTTTATTTAGGTGCCATCGTCTTCATTGCTTCCATTTTGTGGACGGTGATCCGAACCCGGGAATACAGCCCGGAAGAACTTGAGGCTTTTGAAAAGCAGCTACTTGCTGATAAAAAACGACAAGAAAACCAACCCCCTTCTTCTCCCGGCACCGAAACGGAATGGACTTTTTTAAAACATGGCCCCATTTTATTACTAATTGGAATCTTTCTGTCTTTTGTTGTCTTTTTTAGAGAATGGGCGCAGGAACTGTACATCATGACTTCCGGATTTGTGTTTCTCGGACTGTTACTGCTTGTCGCTTCTTTTTTGAAGAAAACAGGAAAAACGGATCATGGAATCGTGGTTTTTATGGGCGATCTGTATACCATGCCCCGCACCATGAAGCAACTATCGCTGGTTCAGTTTTTTTCATGGTTTGCCCTCTTTTCCATGTGGATTTATACTACCTCGGCTGTCACCAGCCACCATTACGACATGAAACTTGATCCTTCAGAAATTACCTCTATGGTCCACCTTGCTGATCACATGGAGCGCCTCGGAGAAGGGGACTGGCAAGATCGCCTTCCGGCAATCAAACAAGATCTCGATCGGTATCAGGTGCAGTTACAGGAAGGAAAAACTCATGTGGTTGCTACCATGCGTATAGTGAATTTTTTCCTCAGTCACGGTTCACATGCCGGGATGAATGAGGATTTGCGTTCGTCGTTGATTGCCATCCAAAAAGAATACAATACCGGAGCCGACTGGGTTGGAATTGCATTTGCTGTATATAATGGTTTTGCTGCATTAATCGCTTTTTTACTCCCGGTATTAGCACGATTATCCAACAGAAAAACAACACATGCGCTGGCACTTGTACTGGGTGCGGCAGGGCTTGTTTCGATCTATTTTGTCCCTGGCCCCGTATGGATTCTTGCCTCCATGGTTGGCGTAGGTATCGCCTGGGCCAGTATCCTTGCCATGCCTTATGCTATCCTTGCCGGGGCTTTGCCCGCAAAAAAAATGGGCGTATACATGGGTATTTTCAACTTCTTTATCGTCCTCCCTCAAATACTTGCAGCTTCAGTGCTTGGTTTTATTGTCGCCCATATTTTCCAGGGACAACCCATTTTTTCCCTGATGCTGGGAGCCGGAACCTGGGTAATAGCCGCTGTTGTTACGCTTTTTGTGGATGATGTCGACGAAGTAACTGAGCTCCGGAAGTCCGCAGCTGACGCATAGTAATCACCGGGTAAAACGCTTCCTTATGTCAGCGTTCCGCATACTTAATCCCTGAGAAATCAAGCCAGGCGCGTATCGTACACCTTAATCTGCTTGAAATAGGGCTTATATGTATCCACAAAAGAGACATGCAGCGGGTCCGTCTGATACGACTGCAGGGCTTCCAGACTGTTAAAGCGTACATGTAGGCTTGTATTATACTCATTATCCACCACATCCCGGTCGATTCCTTGAGGTGCCCCGGCCCAAATTTCGTCTACGGTACTGATATTAGATAACAGGTTTTTAATATCGTGCTCCATTCTTGAAGGAACATCCTCTGGTGCATCATCCTTGAGGTAGAAATAAACGGAATGTAAAATCATAAACTTCCTTTAGTTTAAATGGCTAAATACGGATATTTTTCAGGCAAAATATAATGATTTTTTCCTTTTTAATCTCTCTGTTTACTATAAAGCGCTCACTCTGAAAATATTATGTCCGAATTATCAGATTTTGATTATCCCCTGCCTCAAGAACAGATAGCGCAAAAACCAGCGGAGCCACGCGATCACTCAAGGTTGTTGATTTATGACCGCAAGTTAAAAACCATAACCGACGACTATTTCTACAATATTTCAGCATACCTCCCCAAAGACTCTGTACTGGCGGTTAATAATTCAAAGGTGGAAAAAGCACGTATGCTGTTTGGTAAGAAAGAGGTATTCATAACAAAAACCATTGATCCGGTTACGGTTGAAGCCATGATACGGCCCGGAAAAGCATTTAAACCAGGCAAGACCGTCGTTCTGGTGCCCTCTTTAGAACATGATTCTTCGCCTGTGGAGGCACTGACCGCAGAGGTCCTTCATATTGCCAATGACGGCCTGAGAACCCTCCGGTTTAATCTCCCTATAGATCATCCTGCTCTCGAATCGTATCGTCACACTCCTTTTCCTCCATATATTAAGCCTAACGAACAGCTATCGGATCGATATCAAACCATTTTTGCAAAAGACCAGGGGAGTAAAGCAGCTCCAACAGCCGGACTTCATTTTACCAACCGGGTTTTTTCCTCACTGGATCAAAAAGGAATCAGCCGTGCAGAAGTCACACTGCATGTCGGGCTTGGAACGTTTGCACCTGTTAAAACCGACCGAATTCAGGATCATAAGATGCATTCTGAATGGTACTCTGTATCTGATCATACGGCTCGATTTCTTAATCAGGCCTCTTTTATAACCGCCGTTGGAACCACTACCGCACGTGTACTCGAATCTGAGGCAACACGCCTCCAAAACAATAACACAGGCCACCAGGCACCATTCAGATCCTTTTCAGAAGCCGTCACCACTACCGACATTTTTATTACACCGGGCTATAGCTTCAAAGCAGTGGATGCCTTGATTACGAACTTTCACCTTCCAAAAAGCACCCTCCTCATGATGGTCGCTGCGTTTACCGGGCTGGATGAAATGCATCGGATCTATCAACATGCGATAGAGAACAAATACCGATTTTACTCATTTGGAGACGCGATGCTATTAATATAAAAGCTGCTTTTAAATTAAGCATGGATAGCTCCTTTTCTGTTCAAGTCCCGATCCAGCGCCCTGTACTGTACCGCTTCCGCGATATGATGCGACTGAATAGCTTTGCTTTGCTCCAAATCGGCAATCGTTCGCGATACTTTCAAAATTCGATCGTATGCCCTGGCTGATAACCCCAAAGCCGACATGGCTCTTTTTAAAAGCTGGCTTCCTGCCGGATCCAGTGCACACCATTTTCGGACCATGCGAGTATTCATTTGAGCGTTACAATGTACGCCACGGGTAGTCTCAAAGCGTTTACTCTGGAACAGTCGTGCCATTATAACCCGTTCTCTCTTGGCTGCAGACGGTTCACTTGTACGTGTATTTGATAATTCCTCGTACGGAACTTTCCGAACCTCTACATGGATATCAATGCGATCCATCAACGGGCCGCTGATCCGGCCCATATAGCGCTCTACGTCTCGTGCCGAAGTACTGCCGGGATTATCCGGATCAAACCATTCACCGTCCGGGGATGGATTCATGGATGCTACCAGCATGATTCCGGATGGATATGTTATGGATATTTTCGCTCTTGACAGCGTTACTTCACCATCCTCTAATGGCTGCCTCAACACTTCAAGAGCACTTTTTTTAAACTCGGGCAGTTCATCCAGAAACAAAACTCCATTATGTGCCAGGGATATTTCTCCCGGCTTGGGAATGGAGCCACCCCCCACAAGAGCTACATCTGAAATGGTGTGATGCGGAGAACGAAACGGCCGTTTGACAACCAGAGAGGATCCGTTTGCCAGCAAGCCTGCCACGGAGTGAATTCGCGTGGTCTCCAGCGCTTCATCCAGGGTGAGCGGGGGCAAAATAGAGGGAAGACGCCTTGCTATCATGGTCTTGCCGGAACCCGGCGGCCCAACCATAATAATGTTGTGGCCCCCGGCCGCTGCTACCTCCATGGCTCTTTTAACATTCTCCTGCCCGCGTACATCGCTAAAATCAAGAGAAACCGTGCTTTGCTCATCCCGGAATAATTGCTTTACATCAACATTCACCGGTTTTTTTTGCAGCTTCTTGTTCAGCCACCCGGCGACCTCTGAGAGCGAACGAAAACCATAGACTTCAATACCCTTGACTACTCCGGCTTCCTGTACGTTCTTTTCCGGAACCAAAACTTGTTTCAAGCCTTTCTTTTTTGCTTCCAGGGTTACCGGCAACACTCCTTTGACCGGCCTCAAAGATCCGTCAAGAGCCAGTTCTCCTACAATCATACTTGCGTTCAAAGCGGCATCATCCACCTGATGAGTCATTGCCAGCAAACCGATAGCAATGGGTAAATCAAACGAACTGCCCTCTTTGGGCATATTGGCGGGGGCAAGGTTAACCGTAATACGAGCCCTTGGCATAATAAATCCGCTATTTACAATAGCCGCCTCAATCCTGTCCCTCGATTCTGAAATAGCCCGATCCGGAAGTCCTACTAAAAAATATTGCGGAAGCCCGTTGACAGCATTTGTTTCAACATCAATTAAATGTGCATCAACCCCAAAAGTAGTCGCACACAGCGCCCGTGCAAGCATGAATCTTTTCTCCTTTTTTTACCGTAATAGAGAGAAAGAAAGGACAAGTCTTGCACCTGCAGCACAATTCTGTTACAAAAAGAAAATAACAGCGATAAACACGACAGTACACGGCCATGCAAAACGGTTTAGCAGAAGAAATCCGGGTATCCGGTAAAGAACTTACAGAACGTATCAAACAGCTGATCAAAGAAGGAAATATCCGTTGTATCACTGTTAAGAATAAGGCCGGGAAAACTCTATTTTCTCTGCCGCTGGCACTGGGTGTCGCCGGTGCAGGCGGGGCCTTTGCATTAGCACCAATTCTATCCTCAGCCGCCTTGTTTACAGTACTGGCAAACGATGTTCGCATTCTTGTCGAACGAACCCCGGATAAAAAACGAAGCGAACTTGATAACCGCCTCAAAAAAGAAAAGGAGCCCGGCTGCAGGTCTAAAAACAACTACAGCGAGGATCCTTTTGAGTTAGATGCCGATTTTGAAGTACTAAAATAGTAAGCCGTCACTCCTGTTCACTTAACCAACGTTCTGCATCAATAGCGGCCATACACCCTGTACCCGCTGCCGTGACAGCCTGCCGGTAGGTCTTATCCTGTACATCGCCACAGGCAAACACCCCCGGAATATTGGTGTATGTACTTCCGGGTTTTGTGATAAGGTACCCTTCCTTATCCATATCCAGAACATCTTTAAACAAGCCAGTATTCGGCTGGTGGCCGATGGCAAGAAACACTCCGGTGATATCTTTTATCTCACTGGTTTCACCCTTTTTAACATTCTTTACCCGGATGCCCTCTACCACTTGGTCGCCAAGCACTTCTTCAATCACGGAATCCCATAACACATCTATTTTGGGATGATCCAGGGCTCGTTTTTGCATAATTTTAGAGGCTCTCAGCTCATCGCGACGGTGAATAATCGTCACTTTCTTTGCAAACTTTGCCAGAAAAAGTGCCTCTTCCATGGCCGTATCGCCTCCTCCCACAATTGCAACATGCTCTTCTCTAAAAAAGGCTCCGTCACAGGTAGCACAAGCCGATACCCCCTTTCCTCTTAATCTCTGCTCGCTTTCCAGTCCCATCCACTTGGCCGATGCCCCTGTAGAAACCACCACGGATTGTGCAAAAATTTCCGTTTTTTCGTCAATGGTTATACGAAAAGGCCTCTTGCTAAAATCAACGTTTGTAACCGTTCCCCAACGGCAATCAGCGCCAAAACGTGTTGCCTGCTTGCGTAAATCATCCATCATTTGGGGACCGGTAACACCTTCCGGATAACCGGGGAAGTTCTCTACATCGGTGGTCGTTGTGAGTTGTCCACCCGGTTCCGGGCCTTCAAGTACCAAAGGAGCCAAATCCGCTCTCGCAGCATAAATAGCCGCCGTCAATCCAGCCGGACCACTTCCGATCACGACCATTTCTAATGTCTTTCCTGCAATATCTTCCATATTCTTTACCACATTGGTCATTCACTTAATTTTAATTCAGAAAGGTACGGTTTTGAACCTGACAATTCTACATAAAACCGTTCCTTAACAATTTTAATACATATAGTATTCTATATATTACATTTTATTAACAACGACTCTACTCCAATCGTTTCATTCAGACTTTTCTTTCTAAAAACTTAAAACACAATATGTTTACTTTGATACCATTCTGTCCATGGTGCATCTCCGGTTTCTTGAAACCCGTCGCAAGTTTTCCTATATTAATAGGATATGCGTACATAGAGTACGCCTCCTGTTGTTGAACTTTTTATTACCGCTATTTGACTGTGGAGCGGATATTGACGAAAAGTTGCGTGTTGGTTGTTCAGGGCTTTTTATTTATTTCTGTGTCCTGGATACGTCATTATTATTAACCGTACTGCCCGTCTTTACAGGCAAATACACAAAATCCATCCCTTTTAGGAGTAACGTTTTGTATCCAATTATTGATAAACAAATACTGGCTCCTTCGATCGCCAAGTTGATCGTTGAGGCCCCCCTGATTGCGAAAAAACGAAAAGCCGGAAACTTCGTTATCGTACGAGCATCAGAATACGGGGAACGAATCCCTTTTACCATTGTTGATTCAGACCCTGAGAATGGAACTATTACCCTTATCATCCAGGCGATTGGAAAATCATCGGACGATATTACACGTTTAGAGCCCGGAGACCACTTTTTGGATGTAGTCGGCCCACTTGGTGAAGCTACTCCCATAAAAAACTCAGGAACCGTTGTTTGTATAGGCGGGGGAGTGGGAACAGCGGTCATTTATCCTATTGCGAAAGCGTTGAAAAACGCTGGAAACACCGTGATCAGTATTATCGGTGCCCGCAACAAAGAGATGATCATCCTCGAAGAAGAAATGGATAAGGTTTCTGATGAACTTATTATAACTACGGATGATGGTTCTGCCGGTGTAAAAGGCTTTGTTACCAATGCTCTTCAGGAAATTATGGGAAAAAATCCCGACCTGGCAACAGTATATGCCATCGGCCCTCTTCCCATGATGAAGGCCGTTTCCGGGGTCACAAAACCAGCAGGAATTAAAACGTACGTGAGCCTCAACCCGATCATGATGGATGGCACCGGGATGTGCGGAGCCTGCCGGGTTACCGTTGGGGGAGAAATGAAATTTGCCTGTGTGGACGGGCCGGAGTTTGATGCCCATCAGATAGAGTTTGATGAGTTAATAGCCCGAAATAATTCCTATCGTGATGTAGAACAGCACGCTTACCACCAATGCCGACAAGAATCACAAACTTGATTGTAACGCTCCATGCAGAAAAAAAAAGAAACATTTAAAAGAGAAAAAGTCATCCCTCTCAAGCCAAAAGAACGGATGCAAATACCACGTCACTTGCCTGCCGAACAGGATCCCGACAACCGAATCTGTAATTTTGATGAGGTTTCGCTTGGTTTTGATGAAGACTTTGCGGCAAAGGAGGCTCTCCGGTGCCTGGAATGCAACGATCCGACTTGTATCAAAGCCTGTCCGGTTAATATCAACATTGTTGAGTTTATTCAGCTGTTACACAAAAAAGATTTTGACGGCGCAATTCGGAAAATCCGTGAGTCTAATTACCTTCCTGCCATTTGCGGCCGGGTTTGTCCACAGGAAACCCTCTGTGAAAGCAACTGTGTTTTAACCAAAAAGCACGAACCGGTAGCTATTGGAAAATTAGAGCGGTTTCTTGCCGATTACGAGGCCAAAAAAGGAACATTTACTCCTCCGCCAATTGCCGAATCAACGGGACAGAAAGTCGCCGTTGTAGGTTCCGGTCCGGGTGGTTTAACCGTTGCTGCGGAACTTGCACAAAAAGGGTACGAAGTCACAATTTTTGAAGCGCTTCATGAAGCAGGTGGTGTTTTGAAATATGGTATCCCCGAGTTCCGCCTTCCAAAACACATTGTAAACGAAGAAGTCGAACGTGTAAAGGCGCTTGGTGTAAACATTGAAACCAATGTGATTATCGGGCGAACACTCACGATCGATGAAATGATGGATGAGATGGACTTTAAAGCGGTCTACATTGGCACGGGTGCCGGATCGCCCCGTTTCATGAATATTCCGGGTGAAAACTTCAGCGGCGTATATTCTGCAAGTGAGTTGCTTACACGAGTAAACCTTATGAAAGCGTACAAGTATCCGGAATACGACACCCCTCTAAAAATTGGCAAGCGCGTTGTGGTCATCGGTGGGGGAGACGTCGCCATGGATGCTGTCCGCACTTCAAAAAGAATGGGTCCGGATGAAACCATCCTGCTGTACCGGCGTACCAAAGAGGAAATGCCTGCACGTGCCGAAGAGGTCCACCATGCCGAGGAGGAGGGAATTACATTTAAATTCCTTACCAACCCTGTTGCTTTTCATGCGGATGAAAATGGCTGGGTAAAAGCCGTTGAATGCCAGCAAATGGAGCTGGGTGAACCGGATGAAAAAGGAAGACGCAGGCCGGTTCCTGTAGATGCCCCCACGTTTATGCTTGAAGCCGATACGGTGGTGGTTGCAATTGGACAAAGCCCCAATCCTATTGTGCAGCACACGACTCCCGGACTGGATACTACAAAATGGGGTACCATTATTGTGGATGAATCCGGTGCCACTTCGCGAAAAGGAATTTTTGCAGGGGGGGATATCTCCCGTGGCGGCGCTACGGTGATTCAGGCCGTTGCAGATGGTAAACAGGCTTCCAGATCGATCGATGAGTACCTGTCCGGTTTGAGAAACGGCAATAGCTGACCGTTGTATGGATGTTCAAAAAAAAGCTTTTCTGCATATGTGGAAAAGCTTTTTTTGTTTACCCTCTTTCTTTGATGGATTATACAAAGCCAGGGTCCTCTGTTATCTTTTTTTGTGGGTCTATTGGACGGAAGAGCTTTTTTTAACCAGCATTTTCTTGCTTGAAAACCGTTTCGGCCTATGCGCTTTCTAAACAGATTCGATAAAGAATGGAAAAAGACCAGGGTTTTACTAAATGAGGCCCGAACAGAATTACTCAAGCTCAATGGTACCGATGCCTATATTGCTGAATACGATAAGTATTTAGTGCATAATGAACTGGAATTAGCCCTCGATATGCTGGAAGAAGCCGCTACAAGAACAGAGGAAGAACCCCCCGAGGAAATTTGGCTGATACTTAAAAAAGCAGCGGAGTCGATGGGGCTGGATGAACGCTGCCCCTTTTATTTGCAACAATTAAAAAAAGATTGAAACGGTCTTTTTTTTATTGACTCACATAAGACGATTTAAGACCCTTTATCAGCGATTCATCACGATCAAAAGAAAATATTTTTCTCACTGTATGTATAAGTGCAGTGAGCAGAGTTAAGTTATAATGTGGCTCAAGGACCGGGTTGTTAATACAAGAACTCTTAATCTATCAATAACCTATGAAAAGCGTACATAAAATAAATACCCAGGAGATTGATGCGAGCCATTTAAAAAAGAGATACATGGAGGAGGATTATTCACAGGTATTCTTGCCGGTTTGATCCTTGCCGCTGCTCATGAAATCATCTCCGACTGGGATAATTTCAAAACCGGCTTACAAGATCAACCCCCTGTTAATTAACCCAAAAAAAGAACCATACTATGAAAAAATTCAAGTGTGAATGAATAAACATTGATTGCCAGAGGCTCTGGCTTCGCTCAAGACGCTGGCTGCGCTATTCGATATGGTGCGATTTACTTTGGCTCCTTGAATATGCTTAGGTATCATAGACTTGCGAAAATGATGACGGATACATATACTTCAAACGGATGCTTTGGATTTAAAGGAGGGTGTTAAGTTTAGCCTGAACATTCAATTACATACTATTAATTATACGCTGGGGTGCATATATCCCAGAGTATTATATATCTAATCGGACTATGGCAAAGAAAGAGAAAAATACACGGAAGAGTATCCTTTCAGGAGTTGCTCTAGTGGCGTCATTAATCGTTTTTAGCCTGATCTTTCGGCATTGGGCGGCTATAAAAGAGTTTATTTTCTAACTGCACTCAAAGCTCTGTACTAACGATTTTTTTACTTGTGGGCAAATGTCGACCTGATCAGGATACTTATTCTTTGCTAACAGCTTTTCAGCAACAATTTGAAAATTTGATCAATCCATCCTTGTCGCAAGACGAATTATTAGAATTTTTCAGAAGGATAAAACCATCTAACACTGCGGATCTGTTGGATAAGCTACTATGACTCGTTTAGTAGTTTTGTTACAGTACGTCACGCAGATGAAAGTTAACTAATTGTTGCTTATGTTATTAAGCTAACCATTTATCTTTTTTTCAAACAGCGGGCACCATCCGAAAAATGCAGCCGTTAACCGACACACCCACATTATGACATCGTTCTCAAGTGAAAGTAGCAGTATCCCCGCAACCAACGGATTGATTGTGGCCATTGGTGTTGGATGTATTATCTACGGAATCATCTTATCTTCTTTTGCACTTAAAACATTATCCTGGATTGAAACGGAAGGGAAACTTATTCAATCCGGAGTAGAATACCGGTCTTATGGTGAAGACATGGACCGGGAGTATCGGGTAATGTATTCTTTTCAGGCAGGCAGTAATACTCACATAGGTACACGTATTTCCTATGGACGCACGTTTTCAAGAACCTTGACTCAAAATAAATTAGAAAGGGCAGATCCTTTAACGGTTTATCACCATCCTGAACACCCACGGCGAGCAGTTTTGGTACCGGGCTTTACGTTTGGTGTCTTATGGCCGCTGTTAACCGGGATCCTCCTTCTGGGAACCGGCCTTTTCTCCCACTGGCGGGGTACTTCTCTCACTGATACGATTAATATCTCTTTCAGATCCTGAAACGTCCCTTTTAAGCTTAAAATGAAGGAGGTTACTGTTATTAAAAATGGCCATAGACATATAAGTCGCGCAAATGCTTTCAAGAGAAAAACAGCAACGCCATTTTCTTGACTATCTTCGTCAGCTGCCAGATGGCCTGGTTCTCTGATTTCTGCTATTTACCACTATTCTTAGCTGTTTCTCTTTTAAGTACTACTGTCGAAAGGAATCTCTTCACTTTTTAAAGTAATACCGCCCGTTAACCGAGCCAATGGTGAAGCCCTCGTTTCAGCTCCGCCAGATATGCGATGGTATCGGTTTGCTTATTGGAGAATGAAATTGTTTACAATATTGTTAAACCACTGACTACCACGATTATTAATTTTTATAGAAGTACAATATGCAGAAGGATTCGCAAACCATGCCCGAAATACGTTTTCCTGAACTGAACGTCAACACCTACAAACCCAACAATCCGGTTGAGGTTACGGTCGTCGATAACTATATCGCTACGCTTGAAAACAGTCCTAATATTATTCGCCATATTACTTTTGATGTAAGCGACACGGAGCTCGAAGGCAACGTTTGGCCTGGTCAAAGTGTCGGGATCATTCCGGAAGGACTAACCGAGCCGGATGGAAAACCAGCTAAAGTTCGTTTATATTCCGTTTCTTCTCCCGGTTACGGAGAAGATGGCAAGCCCCATTTGATCTCCATCACGGTAAAGCGGGTCATTGAAGAGGATCTTGAAACAAGAAATCTTTTTCTCGGACTATGTTCTAACTATCTGAGCAGCTTAAACCCGGGGGATAAAGTAAAAATGACAGGTCCCTCCGGTAAACGATTTGTTCTTCCTGAAAATGCCAGGGATTTTAATTATCTTTTTTTTGCAACTGGAACCGGCATAGCTCCTTACAGAAGTATGCTCCTGGATTTGTACCATAGAGGTTTCAAAAAGAAAGCCGCATTGATTTTTGGTGCCCCGTACCGAACAGACCTGTTATACGACGGCCTGTTTAGTCAGCTTCAGACACAGCATAAACATTTTCACTATCTGACTTCCATTTCACGGGAAGGCACCCGTCCGGATGGCACTAAAAACTATGTTCAGTATCAAATTGAGGATGCCTCAAAGGTTCTGCAACCTATGCTCCATCAGTCCAATACATTAATTTATATATGTGGACTGAAAGGAATGGAATCCGGTGTTTTTAAAGCTCTTGCTAAAAACGGATATTCGGAGTATCTGGAGATATCAGACCGTATCGAACATCTGGATCCGGACCAATGGACAGCAGAAGACCTGAAAAAACATGTTAAGCCATCAAGCCGGCTCTTTGTAGAGGTGTATTAGTATTCGCAGATGCTGCACCCGGCAACATGCAGAATAAGGTCTTCAATCGGCGCCGCAAGTTACGGTTTATGCATCTTCTCTTTCATGGGCTTTATATAGCTGCTTGATATCCCGTACTTCTCTCGTAAGGGATTCACAATATCTCTGTATAACCTTTCCTTATATGCCTTATTCGCGCCTCCTGTTTTGTACAGCGCGATCATTTTTTCAAAAATGTCCGGAAACTCCTTTTCAACACAGGCGAGAAAAACTTTTTTGGTTGCCCCTCGCAAGTATAAAACGCCCGGAAGCATATAGTGAACCCTGGTACGCTGTGCTTCAGCACACAACCATTCAATATTTGAATAACTATCGGTAATACAGGGAATAATGGGCATTGTGTGCAGCCCTACCGATGCATTCGTTTTCCGAAACGCTTGCAACATATTAAAGCGGTCGATACCCGGACTGGCGTTGGGTTCTATTTTTATCCGAACCCCTTCGTCCATGGTCGTTATTGTAGACGCGACGTTGACGTACGTTTCTTTTGCCAGCTCCGCAATTAAATCATAATCACGAAGTATGAGGTCCGATTTGGTGGATATGATTACCGGATTTTTGTATTTAATCAGCACTTTCCATACATCGGGCATCAGTTTCAGCGTTTTTTCCGCTTCCTGGTAACTATCCGTGACCCCGCCCATATTTATGACTTCTCTCTTCCACGTAGGGCGACTCAGCTCCTTATCCAGCTGCTCTGCACTATTGGTTTTGGCAAATACTTTTGTAAAACGGGTTTCTGCTAAATACGCGTGTGAATAAATCGCATAACAATACCTGCAACAATGGCTGCATCCACGGTAAATATTCAAATCCCATCCATACGGAACCTTCCGTTTTAACTTATTCAACGCTGTTGTACAAGGCATTTCTATAACAGCATTACGGTCGGCCGCCTCATCCATATTCACCTTTCCACTTTATTTGACTGCAAAAGCATCATACCCGACTGCCCAAACAGGCTATTTATGATTACCATCCAAAATGTTCCCCTTTTTTCTCTATTTCCACTTTATATCACCCTCTTTGTACATCAAACACAGCTT
Source organism: Balneolaceae bacterium ANBcel3 (assembly GCA_030012235.1). Taxonomy (GTDB): domain Bacteria; phylum Bacteroidota; class Rhodothermia; order Balneolales; family Natronogracilivirgulaceae; genus JASCXY01. Next base: position 23,135 of record JASCXY010000015.1, read on the forward strand.
AAGTCATTAAATCTTTCCGTGTTCGATACGCCAAAAAACATGCACATCATCCTCTGAATGGTCAAATTCATTTGTTTCTCCAAAAATATACACATATTATATACATATTGCCTATCTTTATAAATGGTTCCTTCTCTCCATTATTAAATTGGTCTGATTGTTTGAGAAAAATCATTCACATTGATATGGATGCCTTTTTTGCATCTGTTGAACAACGGGACAATCCGCAATGGAAGAATAAGCCTGTCGTTGTTGGAGGTGACCCCCGCGGCAGGGGGGTTGTTGCCGCAGCCAGTTATGAGGCCCGTATCTATGGAGTTCACTCGGCCATGCCTTCATCGCATGCCAGCCGGCTTTGTCCCGATTTGATCTTTGTTCGCCCCCGCTTTGAGGCTTACAAAAAAGAATCGGAAATCATCCGCGCCATTTTTAGTGAATATACAGATCTCATCGAACCGCTGTCTCTGGATGAAGCCTATCTGGATGTGACAGAAAATAAGAAGGAGAACCCTTCTGCTACGCTTATTGCTCGTGAAATAAAGGATAAAATCCATTCAAATACCGGACTTACGGCCTCAGCAGGAATCTCCTATAATAAGTTCCTGGCAAAAATCGCTTCGGATGTTCAAAAACCAAACGGAATCACCTTAATTGAACCTGAAAAAGCTCTTTCTTTTATTGCAGGTCTTCCTATTGGTTCTTTTTATGGAGTGGGAAAGGCCACCGAAAAGAAAATGCATCAGCTTGGTATTAAAAACGGAGCAGACCTGCGTAATTGGAGTGAGTTTGATTTAATGAAGGAGTTTGGCAAGGCCGGCTCATTTTATTATCACATCGCCCGGGGGATGGATGACCGGCCGGTGAAAACCGAGCGTATTGCAAAGTCTATCGGGAAGGAAAAAACTTTTCAAACCGATATCGATTCCGTTGAATGGCTTATGGAATATGTTGATACCCTTAGCCATCAGGTAGCTGAACGCCTGCAAAAAGAAAAAACGGAGGCAAAAACCGTAACGTTAAAAATCCGGTATGATAACTTTGAGGTGAACACCCGAAGCAAGTCTCCCGGTCACCCTATATCCACCCAACATGACATTGCCTCTCTTGCCAAACTATTATTGCTTGAAACCGAAGCCGGAAAACGAAACGTCCGCCTGATTGGAGTGACCGTTTCCGGTTTTAACAGAGAGGTTGGCGATTCTTCAGGGGGACAGTTGATGCTCCCTTTTTTCGACTCATAAAACCGACTCCCTTCTCAATAACCGTACAAAAGAGGGCTTTTTATTAGAAAAGTATAATATAAGCCCATTGTTTAAACCCTTAAATTTTGTCGGGTGTGGTTTATTTCAACGTTTTGCTGGTCAATGAAAACCCTGTATACATCCGGGAATGGTTTTATTTACAAAAAAAAGGCTCGTTGCATTCATTTTAATGATTAAACATAATGGCTAAGGAATCTAATCGTTTGCAATCTCTTCTCTCCAGGCTGGAACAACTATCCGAACAAAACGATTCGATTCACCAGGAAATCCGTGCTTTAAAAAAAGAGATAGAGGCCGAAGCAAAAATAGAGGAAAACCTTCCGGATCCTGATAGCCCCTCAGCACCAGAATCGAAGAATGAGCCAACGCCTGAACCGGTTAAAAAGGAAGAACCATCCTCAAAACCGAAACCTGATCCCATCCCCCCGGAAGAACCTGCCGATGACTACGTCCTTCCGCCATTAAGTGAGTTAAAATCCGGCTATTTTAGTGGTCCGCATAAGAAAAAAAATCCTCCTCCAGGAACTTCACGTACAAAAGAGGGGGGACTTCCGCCAATTGCTCCGGGCGAAACTACCAAAGAAAAGCATATACAGTGGGAGCGACTGATCGGAGAGAATATCATCAGTAAAATCGGAATGCTGATCACGGTCATCGGATTATCCGTTTTCATAAAATATGCCATTGAACACGAGCTCATTACTCCACTTACCCGAATTGTTCTGGGTTATCTGGTGGGCACCTCTCTGGCAGGACTGGCTCTTAAACTTAAATCAAAGTATCACGACTTCAGTGCGGTACTTCTTAGCGGTGCCCTCGCAACCATCTACTTTGTTACTTATGCCGCCTATTCTTTTTATGCCTTTCTACCGCAATTAGTCGCTTTTGTGCTCATGTTCCTGTTTACGGGATTTGCCGTCATAGCTGCTCTCCATTATAACCGGCAGATCATTGCCCATCTTGGATTAACTGGTGCCTATTCGATTCCATTTCTTATTGGCAGTGACACGGATTCTGTCTTCGTTTTATTCTCCTATATGGCCGTTATTAATCTGGGTATTCTTGTGATTTCTTCCATCCAAAAATGGAAACCCATTTCGCTTACGGCCGCTGCTTTCACATGGTTAATCTTCTATGCCTGGATGTTCGGGCAATATTCAGCCGACGAGCACCTCTTTGGAGGCTTTTTCTTCCTGACCACATTCTTTCTTCTGTTCTACGCGTCTTTTATCTCCTTTAATTATGATCAGATCGTGTCTTTTTCCTGGGCAGACATCGTCTTGCTGCTGGGTAATTCTTTTTTGTTTTACGGATTCGGGCTGACCCTCTTATATGGGCATGGTACCGGCAAAGAACTGCAGGGGCTCTTTACCATCTGCAACGCTCTCCTTCATTTCGGAACCAGCCTCTTTTTCTATCAAAACAAAACCGCGGACCGAAAGGTCTTCTTTTTGCTCACCGGCCTTGTTTTGGTATTCTTTACGTTAACGATTCCCGTGCAATTCGACGGTAACTGGATAACTCTTTTCTGGGCTCTGCAGGCGGCCGTGATTTTCATGATTGGGCGGACGATGAATATGCCTATTTATGAAAAAATCTCCTATGTTGTTTTCATCCTGTCCTTTTTCAGCCTCGTTGGAGACTGGTCGTCAACCCACATGGCCTACTCAAGAATTACGGACATCCTTCCGCTGTTCAATGTATTCTTTATAACGTCACTGGCATGCAGTGCCGCCTATTATGCCATCGGGCATATCCATCACTCCCATGCCTCCTTGTCCGACCAGATTAATCAACTCCCTTTCTATCGCTATATCCATATCATGGCCTGGTCTGCGGCATTACTGACGATCTTCATCGCTTTTCACCTGGAAATCATACTCTATTGGACGCAGCAGTACCTCCAATCCATGATCGAGTTTTCAGACGGCCGGCAGGCCATATACAACCGGGCACTAATTGACTTCAGAAACATCTGGCTGACTAACTATTTCCTTCTTTTTGCTTCTGCACTCGCTTTTATCAACATCACGAAGTTTAAAAACCGGAATTTTGGATATGTTGTTCTGGCCGTACTCTTTTTAGGCTTTTTCGGTTTTTTGACCGACGGCCTCTCTTCCATCGCTAATCTCAGAGATTACTACATCCATCAACCACAATCCGACTATTATACGACCTCCGTTTTCTACCTCCTGATACGGCATATTTCATTACTTTTTGTAGGATTAGCAGCTGTAGCAACATACAAAGTCATGCAGTTGGACGGAATCAAAGGGCAACGTTCCATTATGGTTTCTGATGTCCTGCTGGCGGGACTTTTCCTGTATCTGTTTAATAGCGAATTGCATCACTGGCTGGATTTGGGAGGCCTTGACAACTACGGTTCTCTGGCTTCAAGAATTTTGTGGGGAGCCTATTCGCTTTTACTGGTCTCGGTTGGTATCTGGAAACGAAAAAAGCATTATCGCTATATGGCATTTGTTGTTTTTGGATACACTCTCTTTTTGATTTTCCTGGATGTATGGTCACTTGGAACACTTGCCGTTACGATTCTTTTAGTTTCAACCGGTGTGCTCCTGCTGCTCATTTCGTTTCTCTATCATAAATATAAACATTTCATTTCCGATGACCCTGAACAGGATTAATCTACTAATTCCGTGCTTTGTCTTAGTATTTGCACTGAATGTCCACGCATATACGGATGGTTTCTCGTATATGCGCAAGTTGGACGGTATTTCCGAATCGTGGCATCGGCTTGTGATTCCGGATGATCTTTTTCAAGACATCACCCACGATTTTACCGACCTTTTAATTATCGGAATTACACCCGAAGAGGATACCATCACCGTCCCGTATCATCATCGAATTTTGAAAGGAGAATCCATACTAAAGCCCGTTTCTTTCGAGCTTATTAATCAGACAATCGGCCCGAAAGGCTACTTTTATACGTTTAAGATCCCTGTAGAATCGACCATCAACCAGATATCCCTGGATTTTGAGAAAGAGAACTTTGACTGGAGGCTTACGCTGGCCGGAAGTCATGGTCAGCGGGAGTGGTTTACCATCACCGAAGACTACCGAATGATTTCCATTTCCGACGAAAGAACGCAATACCGTTTTACAGATCTGTTGTTTGATCCTTCTGATTTCACCTATTACCGGATCCAGATCCATACACAGGACGACCCCGGCCTGCTTTCGGCTCAACTGCTTTA
>JASCXY010000150.1 GCA_030012235.1 Balneolaceae bacterium ANBcel3
GAAGAAGCTCTGAACTCCGATGATCCCAGGCTGGTAGCTATTAACAAGATGCTGGATGAGCAAGTGCGGCCGTATTTATTGGCCGACGGCGGAGGACTCAAAGTGATAGGCCTGGAGGATGATGTGCTAAAAGTCCATTATCAGGGGGCCTGCGGAACCTGTCCAACGGCGACAACAGGTACATTGTATGCCATCGAAAGTATGGCAAAACGTATTGATCCGAATATTCGAATTGAAGCAATTTGATGAATCATGGCAATTCAAATAAGTGAATCGGCCCGCAATCGAATTTTAGAAATTCGTGAGCAAAGCGAAACCGGTCAGCCTGAAACCCTTCGGATTGGCGTAACAGGTGGCGGGTGCTCAGGCCTTACCTACAAAATTGATTTTGAAGAGCAGTCCGAATCCGGTAAGAAGGATGATCAGTATTTCGATGTGGATGGAATCCAGGTGGTCATCGATATGCGTAGTTTTCTCTATCTGGCTGGAACCATGCTGGAGTATTCCAGTGGATTGCAGGGCAAAGGGTTTCATTTTATTAATCCGAATGCGGTGAGAACGTGCTCTTGCGGAGAGTCTTTCTCGGTATGAACTCATTTCTAACAGGGTAGTGAAGAGATGGCAGAACCGGAACATCATACCATTACAAACAAAGTCGCCCGGTCAGGTTTGATCACCATCGATCTGGAAGACTGGTACCCGTCTGATGACGAGATGGAATCAATGGATTTGGCATCCTTTCTTTTCAAAGGCCTGATCTTACGGGAAAAAGAGTTTCGAGAGGCGGTTGATGCCTTTGACTGGAGTCGGTTTAAAGAAAAAAAGGTAGCTGTATATTGTTCTGCCGACGCTATTATTCCTTCATGGGCCTATATGTTGGTCACATCAGCCCTATTTAAACATACCCCCCATATCTACTTTGGAACCCTGGAGAGCGTGAGTGAACAGGTATTATTACAACGTTTGAACGAACATTCCTGGGAGCAGTATTCCGGGAAAAGAGTTCTTCTGAAAGGATGCTCCGGTAAAACCATCCCACCTTCTGCCTATATGTGTGCTTCCCGTCAATTACTCAACTATGCTGATCGGTTGATGTATGGAGAAGCCTGCTCGTTTGTTCCAGTCTACCGTTCTTAGATTCTTCTGAATCAAGAAAGGAACTAACTAGCTATTTATATTGTATTTGTACATAGTTATGCGGTGTATTGTTCAAGAAAAGGCGTTAGTTTATTTTTAAGGGAACAACAAATCCCGATCAGGTTTTGTAACAGGCAGTATAGAATCAGGTTCTGGCAGGTCTTTACGAAAAAAACAGGTATCGACAGGGTACAGGAGTTCCTATGAGCGAAATAACGAAGCGTAAAAAAGATCATATTCAGATTACCCAGACCGGAGTTGCGTCCTACATTAAAACCGCTGGGTTTGAGAACTATGAGTTTATACATAATGCACTACCGGAAATAGACCTGGAGGATGTTACCACGGAAACCCGGTTTCTGAACCGGTGGTTTGGTTTTCCTTTGTTCATTTCATCCATGACGGGAGGTTATCACGATGCAACGATATTAAATGCTACCATTGCTGCATTTTGTGAGGCGTATAACCTGCCATTTGGTGTTGGAAGCCAAAGAGCCATGCTTGAAGATCCCTCGCAGGCGGAATCCTTCAAAGTGGTCAGAGAAGAAGCCCCGTCGGCATTCATTGCATCCAATATCGGTGGCTGTCAGTTAATTGGAGGGCTTGCTCCGGAGAAGATCGATAAGATGATTGACACCATTCGGGCCGATGCCATCATTGTTCATCTGAATCCCGTTCAGGAACTCAGGCAAAAAGCAGGTAACAATACCTTTTCAGGTGTCCGCGAGGGGATCCGTTCCCTGGTCAAGGATGTAGAAATTCCGGTTATTGTCAAGGAAACCGGATCAGGGCTTTCTCCAGGTGTCATCAGTCAACTTGTTGATTGCGGTGTTGCCGCCGTGGATGTTGCCGGAGCGGGAGGTACGAGCTGGGGCAGGGTTGAAAATATCAGAAACGGCTCTGTGGGTATACACTTCACCGATGAATGGGGAATACCGACGGTGGATTGTCTGCTCGGAGCCCGGGAAAAGATAGAAGACCGATGTGAGCTTATTTCATCCGGTGGAATACGAAGTTCTATGGACATCGCTAAAAGCCTTTGCATGGGAGCTGTGATGGGAGCAGCGGCACTACCGGTGTTACAAGCCATACAAATCGGTGGATATGACGGCCTTGAAACCTTGTTTAAAAGGTGGCAGGATGATTTTGTGTTGCTTCTGTGTCTGTTGGGGTGTGAGCATCCCTCAGATTTGGATATGATCCATCTCCGGCGAGTTGCCGTTCGTTGATCCCGCTCTTTTTTTGTATATTAGCTTGCTGAAGTTTACAAAAAGTTAAAGATGCATTTTTTTGAATCATAGCATTGAACATATAGGCAAGCTGATAGAAGATCGGTTGCAGGCACTGGATATACCGAAACATCCCTCCAGTTTGTATGATCCGGTACGTTATACCTTATCTCTGGGCGGTAAACGTATCCGTCCGTCTTTGGTGTTGCTGTCCACAGGTCTTTGTGACGGAGAGGTGGAAAGTGCCCTGGATTTGGCGATGGGCATTGAAATGCTCCACAATTTCACCCTGATCCACGATGATATCATGGATCATGCCGATACACGCCGGGGCAAAGAATGTGTTCATATCAAATGGGATGAGCCCACGGCCATCCTTGCCGGTGACGTTTTATTCACGTTGGCTGTTCAGCAAATTACTCTTTTTGAGCCCGGTTCAGATGCAGCACAAAAAGCTCTGGGTACGTTTTTGGAATCGGTAAAGAAAGTATGCGAAGGACAGGCGCTGGATATGGAATTCCAGGATAAAGAGCAGGTTGGATTGGATGCATACCTTACCATGATTCGCCTGAAGACTGCGGAGCTGATGGAATGTTCTATGGCTCTTGGCGCCCTTGCCGCCCGTGCAGATGAAAAAAACGTAAAGAACAGTGCCGCTGTGGGCTATCATGCAGGAATGGCTTTTCAGATACAGGATGACATCCTTGATGTCATCGGAGATCCACAAAAAACAGGCAAGAAAGTGGGCGGAGATATAATGGAAGGTAAAAAGACCTATCTTTCCGTTTTGGCTACAGAACGTGCCGATGATACAAACCGGTTGATTTTGAAGGATCTTTCAGCACAAAAAGACATTGGAGAAGAAGACGTTCTGCGTATTTCCAGGATGTATCATTCTCTGGGTGTCATCGATGAAGGAATAAAAGATATTTCCCTTCATTATGAAAAAGCTCTTGGCTTTTTGGATGAATTTCCAAAAAACGATTTTTATTATGAAATAAAACGTGTCCTGGATAAGTTAAAAGTACGGGATTACTAAGTTTTAAATATTTTTCTTATGCGCATTATTTCGAAAACAATTTTGTTATTCATGGTTCTGCTTTTAGCCGCATCCTGTGCTTCCCGGCATACCATTCGTCCGGGTGATACACTGGATGTCGCCTTTGAAAAAGCAATGGGTCTTTATGAAAGGGAAAGGTACTCTCAGGCCGCACAAGCCTTTGAAACCGTTCTTTCCATCGCCCGGGGGACCGAACTGGCCGCCGATACTCAGTATTATCTGGCCATGAGTCATTATAATAATCGTGCATATCTTATTGCTGCCAGTGAGTTCCGGAGATTTACCCGTAATCATCCAAACGATGAGCGGAGAAAAGAAGCCGCTTTCATGGAAGCTTATTGTCATTATCTCATGAGTCCGCGGTATAACCTGGACCAGACCGAATCCTATCAGGCAATAGACCGTTTTCAACTGTTTATATCCCGTTATCCCGGAACGGATAAGGCCGCAGAAGCCGCTGAGTATGTTCAGGAACTGCGGAACAAGCTGGCAAAAAAGAAATTCTATGCGGCTGAAATGTATTTTCGCATTCGGGAATATCGTTCGGCTGCGGTGTATTACCGGCTTTTGGTCGACCGTTTCCCGGAAAGTGAATGGACGGAGAGAGCTATGGTTCGTCAAATTGAAGCGTATGTAGAGTATGCTGAACGGAGTGTGCGAAACATGAGGCAGGAACGATATGAGCAGGCCATAGAGAGTTATCAGCAATACGTTCAAACGTTTCCTTCGGGAGAAAAAAGGCCGGTGGCTGAAGAATGGTATAACCGGGCACTGGATGGATTGGCGGATGTAGTAACGGCTAGCGCAGAATAGCGAATATGTATGCAAAAAGGCCTGTTTTTTGGAACATTTAATCCTGTACACCGAGGCCATGAATCCCTTGCCGACTCCTTTTTAACCTTTGGCCAACTGGACGAGTTGTGGATTATTCCTACTCCCAGTCCGCCTCATAAATCCATCCATGATCTTGCCTCCTTTGAGCATCGGTGGAATATGTTGCAGATTGCATTTAAAGGCAGAGAAGATTTAAAGCTGTGTGCGGTAGAAAAAGAGATTCCTGCACCGCATTATACCTTAAAAACACTGGACTATATATCCGGCAAGAACCCCGGGAAAGAACTGCTTTTATGTATAGGCGCTGATACACTTCAAACCCTTTCTTCGTGGTATCAGTATAAAGAAATTGCTCCTTTGGCCTCATTATTGGTAGCCGCCCGGCCGGGGGTATCAAGAGAAATACCCAAAGAGCTAAAGGGGTTTCAGATTCATTGGTGTAAGCACACGGAAACAGACGTATCATCGAGTGCCATCAGGTCGGATTTGTCAAAAGGGGTGACACCGCCGGAGAGCAAGCTGCATCCCGATGTTGCGGCCTATATCAACCGGCATAAGCTCTATGGCAGGGGATGAATTAATTATAAGTCCGGCCGTACAAACCGGGTCTTATGTACCCTGGACAGAGGTGCTTTCGATGGCTGGGTTCTGTCTGTGCCCTAACGTTCTCGAAATAGCACAAGGGTAGAGAATACCTGCAATTTCAGATCCTTATGCACGCTTTGAAGCAAAAAAACGCTTCAGAAGGTCCTCGCTATCTTTTTCCAGCAAGCCATAATGGGTTGGAATCCGGTGATTCAGCTGCGTGTTTGATGCTATATTGAACAAACTGCCGCAGGCTCCGGATTTTTCATCCTGTGCGGCGATATAGAGTTCACCCAGTTTCGCCCAGACCAGTGCTCCGGCGCACATGGGACAAGGCTCCAGGGTTACGTACATACGGCAATCGTTCAGGTATTTTTCATTGGTATATTCAAACGCAGCAGTAAGGGCTATCATTTCAGCATGTGCGGTTGGATCAGAGAGCATTTCGACCTGATTGTGTCCCCTTGCAATTATGCGGCTTCCCTGTACGATTACAGCACCCACAGGGACCTCATTGCGTTCAAAAGCTTTTTCCGCTTCCAGAAAAGCCTGTTCCATAAAGCGCATATGCTCCGAATCAAAAGAGCCGGGCAGGTCGGATACATTCAAAGGCATAGAAAAAAATATCATCCTTGGATTCATTTTGGAAGTGAAAGATACTCATAAATGAAAAGAAAGCTGAACGGCTATCGATAAGAATACGGAAAATATCTTCAGAGTACGGCGGACAGGCTTCTGTTTGGTAAAACGTTTTATGTATCAGGTACTGAAATGAAAAAATGGATGATTTCAGTAGTTATGTCAGGTGTTTGGTATGTAATACAGTCACAGAGTATTCCTGGTGTCAGCAAATGTTTCGAAAAAACACGTTAAAACCGGCAAAAAAACAGTAAAATTCAGATTAAAATCGATTTTTAGTATCATTTAGCGTACATTAACAATTTACAATAGAGGTTATAACGGCGGTATTTCATGTCTGACTTGAAAAAAATTGCGGAAACAATCAGGGATATTCCGGATTTTCCTAAGGAGGGGATTCTTTTTAAGGACATTACGCCTGTTTTAAAGGATCCGGAGACATTGGCTTTGGCTTCACGTCTTCTAAAGGAACCCTATCAGTCGCATCATGTTGATGTTGTTGCAGGAATTGAGTCCCGCGGATTTATG
>JASCXY010000151.1 GCA_030012235.1 Balneolaceae bacterium ANBcel3
AGAGGCGGATTGGTAACGTTTTGCTGGCACTGGAGAGATCCCGGCCTGGAAACCATCGCTTTTTATACCGATCAGACAGATTTTCGTCCGATTATGAACGATCCGGAAGTGCGTGAACAGCTTATCCGTGACATCGACCTCATTGCCGGCGATCTGAAACAACTTGAAGAGGCCGGCGTTCCGGTACTTTGGCGTCCCCTTCATGAGGCGGCGGGCGGATGGTTCTGGTGGGGAGCATCCGGGCCGGAAAACTTTATGGAACTGTGGAAACTTCTGGTGGACCGGCTGGATGGGTACCACGGCCTGACCAATCTGATATGGGTGTACAACGGCCAGCATCCCGACTGGTATCCCGGGGATGAATGGGTGGATATTATCGGAGAGGACCCCTACGTGCATCCTCAAATTACGGAGTCCGATACCCTGCGCTATATGGGAAGTCACAGAGAACGTTTTCTGGAAGCCGCCCGTACACCGGATCAGCCTAAAATGGTGGCCATGACCGAAAACGGTACCAAACCCCACCCGGACAGTATGCATGTGGATCAGACCGTATGGCTTTGGTTTAAAACCTGGAACGACGGGTTAGAGACCGAAGGGCAGAATGCGTTTCTTAGCGGAGAAGTATGGAATCCGCATGATTATACACGCTTTGTCTATCACCATCCACGGGTGCTGACGCTGGAAGATGTCCGGCGGGAACTACACGGGAAAGTGGATTAGAAAAGATCCAACCGTACCTTCAACCGGTCTTTCAATCATCTCCTGAACTCAGTTCGTATATCCAGGATCCGGTATCTGTATCCCGCTCCAAAACAAGGATGATATCAAACGGCCAGAGTGCCGGAGTAGCGGTAAGTGTAAAACCATTGGCCTCTATATCACTGAGTACATAAACGGCGTTTTCATTGGTTACGATGGGGGCGTCCGGATCGATGGTGCCAGAGAAATGCAGGCGTTCCATCAGTAACTTTGGAGTCATGCTATTTTCGAAATCCTGTCCGGCGCCCCCCAAAGATTCGATCCGATGCCAGACGCCTTGAGCTGCCGATGCCGCGCGAAGCAGATCTTCCTGCACCGCGTCCCGGTTTTTGTTTTCCATGTTGCTGCCAAACGTATTGATGGCAATAATGGTAGCAATTCCAACAATAATGGCAACAAGAACGATGACTAATAGCTGTTGCTGACCCATAAGCGGTACCTGTTTTGGTTAACCCGAACCTGACCCTGAAAAAAGATACAAAAAAAAGAACGAGAGTGCTAATTCCCTGCGCAGGATGCCGTCTCTACTTAACTGGAAAACGAAGATACTACCGTATCATTGGAGCCGGATCCCATCGTCAAGCCGTACTTCTGAAAATTTTGAACTTTATACTACACTATCCGGGATAGAAAAGCGTGTCCGGGGACCGGACACGCTGGTAAAAAAAGACGGCAGCGGTGCAGACAGGAGTTAATTTTTGATACAGCGGACATGAAGTCCATGGTTTTTTGACGTGGATACCGTGCTGCCAATTCGCCCGCTGTAGTCCATAAGAACAAGCCCCACTCTTCCCGAGGTGTCGCTGTGCTCATCCAGACTCCACCAATAACCTCTTCTCCCGGTAAAAGAATAATATGTCCAGATGGTGTTTCGGTAACCACCGGGGTACCCGGAAAAACCAAAGTAGTCGAGCCCGTGATGGGTATCGCTCTCCGGCCAGCGAGGGGACTCTTCTGTTGCCCATGGCGGGCCGAGCGGGCTGTCAATTTGCCTTCGGCTTTTTAGAGTATTGGCTACCCCGTTGGGATCGCTGTTATTGTTGGAATATCCTTTACTCATCGCATAATCGACGAACTCATCCCAGTCCGAATCATCGGGTACCCGCCATCCGGCAGGGCAGATGCCCCGGGGATCCGTCACGGCAAACCAGTTATACATGATACCGTAGGCATCAATAACCTCCTGCCGGCCGTTCAGTCCGGAGTAAAAGTTGGAGGATGGGACAATATAAGCTCCGCTGGTGGTATCCCGCCATTCAGCATGGCTAAGGCCGGTAATAATGGGCGAACCGTCCCGGTAGTGCGTTACAATTAAGTTTTCAGCCATCCATTCTGTTCCGTTATTAATGACCGTTCGGTAGGTATTGCCGTCAATATCGGTCAGGCCGCCTCCTTCGGTATAATAAGGAGGGGTATCAAAGGCGATCGTTTCACCGTAGGACGTACCGGAACTGTTGGTGGCGTATGCACGATAATAATACAAGGAATAAGGTTTCAGATCCTCCATCTCACTTACAAACACACCGTCTCCTTCGCCTTCGTTGGTCAGACCCTCATGATCAGAGAGGCTCGGAGCGTCGTGGGTACTCCAGACGACGCCCCGGGAAGTAATGGAGGCATATCCGCTATGTACTACCTCTCCTCCGGCAACGGCGGTGGTTGGCTCTATGGAATGAACGTCCGATGTTTCCACCACCGGAGGCCGCTCTTGTTCACGAAACCGTGCGGTGAGCTCTACGGGAGAAACCATCTCTATATCTATTACCTCGGAAGCGTCTATCAGGTCACCGCTCCAGGTAGCGAAGCGCCACTCTTCAGCCGGTATGGCCGTCAGGCGTACCCGCGTACCATGGCCATAGGACTTGGCTGTAATGACTTCCTGCTCTACATGGCCCTCGCCCCGGATGGTGATGTTCAGGGGATAGTGTATGTGTTCGAAGACGGCAGTTACTTCCGTGGGTTCATCGATGGTGAGTTCAATGGTGTCCATGCTGTCAGCAACGCTTCCCTGCCAGCCGTTAAACAACCACCCCTCGTCCGGGACAGCGGTCAGCCGTACCCTTGTGCCGTGTTCATAGGATTTGGCGGTAAGGACTTCCTCGCTGACCGATCCTTCTCCCTGCACGTGAATGGTCAGGGGGTAGGTGCGGCGTTCAAAGACGGCCGTTACCTCCATGGCTTCCTCCACGGTGATTTCAGCCACGGCTTGTTCGGTTTCCAGGCCGCCTTGCCATCGGTCAAAGCGCCACCCCTCGTCCGGGACAGCGGTCAGCCGTACCCTTGTGCCGTGTTCATAGGATTTGGCGGTAAGGACTTCCTCGCTGACCGATCCTTCTCCCTCTACATGAATGGACAGGGGGTAGGTATGGCGGATAAGTTCAAGGTCGCCCAGGTTGGTATCGATATACGACGAAACTTCAAACTCCGCGTGCTCAAACTCATCGCAGCCATCAACCTGTAGTGTGAATATGTCTGTGGAATAAGAACGAACCGGTGGCGTTTTATGCGACGAAGAGACACCGGTCCCGCCGCGGTTCAAGGTAATATTAGAACGCCCGCCGCCGATGCCTGCACTAACAAACGTCATTGTTTGCGACAACATATATCCATCCCCCTGCACCTTTAGAAGATAGGCCCCCTGTGCAAGATTTCCACCCAGATTCACCTCAATGAGGTGGCTTCCGCGGGCGGCCTGAAAAGAGCGGGAAAGCAGCTGTTGTCCAAGAATGTTGTATACAGAGATATGTACCGTTCCAGACTCCGGGACTTCAAAAGGAACATGGGTTTTGGGATTAAATGGATTAGGATACGATGTTCCCAGCCGGAAATCGGAGAGGGGCTCATGATCCGGGGCGGTGGCTGTAGATTCAACGGCATACGATAGACGAAACAGTCCCTCTTCATCGGTGGTTCCGGTGGACAAGACGTGTCCTTCAGTATCTCTCAGTGAAACTGCCCGGTCTGTGACGGACTCTCCATCGGCATCTGCGAGCCGGCCTTCCACCGAGTATTCGATGCGGTTGGATGCGTCCTGAAGCAGTAAAAATAAGCCCAGCACGGGCAAAAAAAACATGCGAAATGAATAATTCATAGGAATTCCCCCTAAATAATAAGATCGAACAGGTTACAGGCACGAAGCCTCAACAAGCGTTAAGACGTGTCATGCAAGAATGATAGGTTCAGCGGTACCACCGGATTCCTCCGAGGGTGTACCTGTAATTTTTCCATACCAGTGAAACAATACCATATATCGCTGTGCCGGATAAAAACCGTAACCGATGCAGCAGCAATGCTTCACGGGATACAGGATAAAAAATCCATTTAACAATTGTTAACAAATGAAAAAAAATTAATATACCCTTTTCAACAGCGATAAACCCACGAGTTAAGTCATTGCTTTTTTTGCCGATAAATAGATAGGCAGAATATATCTGTATGGCGTCCAAATTTTTCAGGTTTAAAAAAGGAGAAGCTTATGGGAATCCAACAAACCCTTTTGCTCGTACTGTTGACCATTATTGTCGGACTGGCTCTTGTCTCTTCGGTGAATGTTGTTGAAAACAGAATGGTTCAGCACAATCAGGATGCCGTTCGGCAAGACATGATTCGGGCGTCGACGATGGCGCAGGCCTTGTGGGAAAGGCCGGTGATACTGGGCGGTGCAGGGAGGAATTTTTCCGGCCACTTCACCGAAGCGGAACTTCTTTCCGTGTTGCAGATATCGGGCTGGCCGACGGAGGACGGTGACATTCAAAACGAAAACGGAGTCTATTCTATTGAAGAAATTTCCGAAAGCGGTTTTACCATGAATGCCAAACCCTCCTATGGCAATCACATAAAAAGAATGCAGGTCTGGATGGATGAAAGCACCCGCCGATGGGAAGTGCAGATTGCAGCTGAATAATACAATAAGGATGTTTTTTTAGACATCGGACGGCATACTATTTGCTTTTTATATTAAAAATTCTTAATAATAAGTACCGGGTCTTTAAAGAGGGCTCCTTAACGAGCCGGAATACAGGTTGATATGTCACAAAAAACAATTATACAATTAGCATTTCTTTCGTTGATCATTGGTGTTGCCAGTGTAATCGCGCTTCATATCTTTGGTGCCAATGCCGAACGGTTAAACCGGGATGCCGTAGAAAAAGAGTTGCAGGCTGCTGCTTCGATCGCGCAGTCGGTATGGGTAACGCCTCAGGCCCTCAAAGGAGCCGGACAGGATTTTGAAGAAAACATGAGCCGGGGTCAGCTCATGGCCAGCCTGCGGATACCGGGGGAAGTAGATCTGGAGAACGCGAAAGTGGTGAATGCACATGCCGAATATCATTTGGAAGCCGTGGTTACGGATGGCATTCAAATTTTAGCCATACCGGCCACCTGGCCGGGGGAGCTGCGAATGGTCGTAAAAAGAAATGCCGAAACCCGGAGCTGGGAAACCCGGATGATCGAATAGAACAGAAGACTTCTTTCAAAAAAGCGCTTTTTTATTTGAATTTCTTGGTTGTGTGATGTTTATTTAGTAGTATATTAAAACAGTTTAATCTCATGACGCAGGCCAGGTTTGGCGTTCATGATGCGTATTTGGTATATTTTATTGCAAGGGCCGATGGTTTTATGCCCGTACAATACGCATAAACATCGTACTATTAGTGGGTTTTAATGGAAACAGAAGATAGAGGCACGAAATATTTCAGCAAAAAAGGGTTCACCGGAAGGTACTTGCATGCTTGTGCAGAAAGGATAATAAAGACGGAACCGATGGTTTGTGCGTCTGAAGCCTCTTTTGTGCGGATCGATGGTCTGTTAGGCAATCGGTTTTCCGGCTGTTTTTGGAACCGCCCTAACGTTACATTTCATTAATAGAAGTGCATTTATATTATTTTTCACTAATACATTGTGCATTTTATCTTTCACTGATTATATTACTTGTGAACGTTGGTCAAAGACGTTATGTGTTGTTTCATCTAAGTAGTATGGGGGCTATTATTTACAAGTCCGGTACGGTAGGGCAAAACAAACAAACCTTTGAGCAACAAAATTATTTTTTTTTACTGAAACAAATCGGAGGCTCCCCGGCAACACCTGTCGGACGTGGCTTCTAAACATTAACCAAACAGAGGAAGAATCATGGGTCAACAACAACTTTTGCTTGTTATTTTAGTAACCATCGTCGTCGGTATCGCAACCGTCGTAGCGATTAACGTATTTGGAACCGCCGCCGAGCAGGC
>JASCXY010000152.1 GCA_030012235.1 Balneolaceae bacterium ANBcel3
CAGCTTCAGTATTTGTTACCGAGACTTACACGATACTGGACGCACTTATCCCGTCAAAAAGGGGGGATCGGAACAAAAGGTCCGGGTGAAACCCAGATAGAAACGGATCGTCGTCTGATAAGCAGGCGCATCGCTGTTCTCAAAAAGAAACTGGAAAAGCTGGACCTGCAAAGGCAGGTGCAACGTCAACGGCGAGAAGAGTCATTGCGTGCAGCGCTGGTTGGATATACCAATGCAGGAAAATCTTCTCTGATGAATGCGATGGTTGACACTTCCGTATTTGCTGAAAACAGGCTTTTCGCGACATTGGATGCAACGGTTCGAAGGTTTGAGCTAGGCAAAGAAGAAGTTCTTTTATCCGATACGGTTGGATTTATACGAAAGCTTCCTCACGGGCTCGTGGAAAGTTTTAAATCCACCCTGGATGAAATCAGAGAAGCCGATGTATTACTTCATGTTGTGGATGTTTCTTCTCCGGTTAAAAGCGATTATATGAAAACCGTAGAACAGACGCTTAAAGAAATAGGAGCAGAAAAAAAACCGGAAATATTAGTGTTTAACAAGGTAGACCTGATTTCTTCTGCGGAAAATCTTGCAGACTTAAAACAGAAGTATCCCGATGCCGTCTTTGTCTCGGCTGCCAGGGGCATTGGCCTTGAGGACATTTTCAGCCAGATAAAAAAAATCATTTCCAGGAATTATTTAAACAGGAAAATTGTAATTCCAATAACTGCATATCAGGTGGTATCATTTTTGCATGAAAAAGCAGAAATTGAAACTGAAGAGTATGATGACTCAGAAATAGTGCTGAAATTTAGTATCCATCAGAAGTTCAATGGAATGCTGAACGAGCTTCTTGAAAAGGTTCAAGTAAAAGAAGTAGTTGCGGACTCTTAACGGAGAATGGACATGCTGGTAAAAGATCTTGCAGATCATAACATAAAGCCACTTTCTGCATCCTGTTCGGTCGAAGAGGCCATGGGTGCCATGGAAAGCAGCAGCCAGCCGCTGTTGCCATTGGTTGATCCTAAAACCAATCGGTTTGCAGGGATGGTTTCCCGAAATACCCTTGAACAGCATCGGGACTCCGATATACGTATTTATGAGCTCCGGGAAGAGCATCCAGCGGTAGCCTTGTCCAATCAGAATATTTTTGATACCGCAAGGCAAATGGAAAAATCCGGGGTATCTGTCATTCCCATCATTGAGCCTGATAACCAGTATTTGGGAATGGTAGATATGAATCGCTTATTTGACCGGATAGTTCGGGTTTTTAACCTAACCGAATATGGATCCGTATTAACGGTTCATTTTAAAGAGCGTGATTTTACCCTTTCCAAACTGGTACATATTATTGAATCAGAAGGTGGATTAATAATGGGATTGGGTGTGGATTCTCCAAGAGATAATCAGCCGTTTTATATCGTAACGATTAAAATAAATCTTTCGGATCCCTCAAGAATTGTATCATCGCTTAAAAGGCACAGTTACATCGTAGATGCGCACAGTGTGGATGGGCAGGATACTCGGCATTACGAAGACCGGGCCGACGAATTAATGCACTATCTCAACATTTAAAACGGGCAGTCGTAAGAATTCATAGCTTCTGTGAATTTCTTTTTCTTTAAAAGAGAACTATTCTCTTTCAATTAGTATATTTCACCATTGTTGAAGCTCGCTTATGTGTTTCGTTTTACAACAGAACGGGCTAACGCTGGCTTGTTAAAATTCCTTTGTAAACAAGATCAGGCTATCAATTGTAGAAAGTGCTGTTCCTGTTACGGACACTTTTCCACATTCATTCATGTAATGCCCCAAACGTATGAAAGGGTTCGTTCGATCTACTATACTGCTGTTATTTTTCGCCATCTTTCCCGGCTTTATTAACTATACATGGAGCCAGGTTCCGGAAAAGTCCGATACTCAGATTTTTGAACAAGGGGTTCGGTTGTACGAAGAAGGGTTGTATGAGCATTCAAGCCGGTATTTTAACAGATACCTGGAAAAAGAAGAGCATTTGCCGTTGAGGGAACGGGCGTTCTATTACCTGACACTAACTGAAATTGCCCGGGATTCACTTTTGCGGGAAGCTTATATAAGCCGGTTTTTGAACACCTATCCGTCAGGTTTGTATGCGGAGCAACTACTGGAAGATATGGCGGCCAGAAGCTTTAGCCGGTCTGAGTATGAGAAGTCATTATCCTACTATGAAAAAGCTTTTCATATTACCCACAGAGATGAAAAGAAAGCTTCTTACTTATTTTGGATGGCCGAATCAGCGTATAAGCTCGTGATGCCTGACAGTGCTTCAACGCTGTTCAGGAAAGTAGCAGAGGCCTATCCGGAAACAGATGCTGCTCCAAAGGCATTGTATTCAAGAGGTAGAATTTATCTTGAAAAGGAACAATTTGAAAAGGCTTCTGAGATTTTTGAAATCTTAAGAGATACTCATCCCCACCATCCGATCACCCGTCAGACAGGAACCGCTTTAGGTGAAATGTATTACCGGCAGGAACGCTATGAAGAAGCCATTGCAACCTTACGGGGTGAACTGGCATATCTTGACGGGGATGCACTATTAAAAGCAGTATTGCTAATAGCTGAAAGTCATAACTACTTACAAGCATTTGATCAGGCTGCAACACAGTACAGAAGATATATAAACCTTTCAGAAAATGAGATGCAGGCCAGGCCGGCACATTACGGGTTAGGCTGGATTTATCATAAGCAACGAGTGTATCACTGGGCGGCAGACGCCTTTGGAAAAGCCTCTTATGGAGAGGATGATTTAGCCAGGCGTGCGCTCTATTATAAGGCTGTAAATCGAAAATTGAGCGGCCGGTATGATCTGGCACTAGAAGTATTTGAGGAGTATGGGCGCCGTTTTCCAGAAGGTTACTGGCTTGAAACAGCTTATTATGAGTGGGCTCTTACGGCCATTGAGCTTGGACGATATGACCTGGCAATTGAAGTGCTTCAGCACTTGACCAGAAATCAGCCGGATTTGAATCATCCCGGTCGGGTTTATTCCCTTCTTGGAGAAGCCTTTTTTGCCAATAATGAGTTTTCACGGGCTATACAAGCATTTGAAGTAGCCGGAAGAACTACGGATGTGGATGCCCAGATAACCCGGCAGGCACAATTTCAGAGAGCATGGGTCTTGTATCAAAATCATGCTTACAACGAAGCGAGACAAGCGTTTGATGCTGTTTTTCGGGATCAGCCATCCGATGAACTTGCTACAGAAGCGTTATTTTGGAGTGCAGACAGCTATTTCCAGTTGGGGCGGTATCAGGATGCCATTCGACAATTTGAGCGTTTCAGAGATAGTTATCCGGAACATAAATTGACAGGTGCAGCGACATACTCTTTAGGTTGGGCTCATTTTCATTTGGGAAACTACAGACAGGCGATCACATACTTTGAGCGATTTGATCAGGATTACGATCCTCCACCCATCGCACTGTTCCCCTATGATGTGGATACTCATCTGAGATTGGGAGATGCTCATTATGCTTTGGCGGATTATACAGGAGCGATCGAACATTACAGCAAAGTTGCCGGAGCTGAAGCCGGAGGCGACTATGCCATATTTCAAATGGGGCACAGCTACTTCAGGGAAAATATGTCTTTTGAGGCCGTCAGTAATTTCAGAAGATTAATCCAGCTTTTCCCATACAGCCGATTACGAGAACAGGCTAAATACAATATTGGATATATCTTCTTTCAGATCGGCAATTATGATCAGGCCATCAATGAGTTTCATGAATTGATTAACCGATATCCCGGTACTTCCTGGGCGGCCCGTGCGCAGTATCAGATCGGAGATGCTTTTTATAATTCGGGGAATTATGAGGAAGCTATTGAAGCTTACAGGCTGATACTGGATGAGTATCCGAGAAGTAATTTGGTGGTGGATGCCGTGAACGGAATTCAGTTTGCACAGCTTGCATCTGGTATGGAAGACACCAGTCTGAATATTCTGGAGAACTTCCTTAGTCAGCATCCTCAAACCGGTACAGCAGACCAACTCCGCTTTCGGCAGGCAGAGAGTTTAATGCAGGCAGGTGATTACGAAGAAGCCATCCGGTCATTCCGTAATTATATACGCGTGACAACAACGGAAAGAAGAATACCGGAAGCCTGGATTGCAATTGCCGAAAGTTACGAGCGGATGGAAGAGCTTGAGGAAGCTTTATCAGCGTACCATGTCGTTGTCAATGATTTTGAGAATTCTGACCGCTTTGAACCCGCCTTGCTACACACAGGCCGTTTGGAATTTGATCTGGGCCGTTATTCGTATGCCATACGTGCTCTGGAGTTACTGGTTGAACAGGAAGGAAGACTTTTTATAGAAGGCCTGTCAATGCTTGGCGAAGTGTATCTCGCTGATGGCAGAATTGGAAGTGCAGATCAGGCTTTTGACCGTGTATTGGAAAACCGTTCGGGATACGATCCGGCCTTGGTTGGTAAGGGGCGTGTCGCGTTGCAAAGAGGGCAGTTTATGGATGCTTCCCGTTATTTTTCACGTGTTGCTGAAACGAATATGATAGAACGGGGTGCAGAGGCTCAGTACTATTTGGGAATTGTTGAACAGAGGCGTGGCAACCACTCCACGGCGATCGAAGAATTTGCCAGGGTCAGTGTATTGTATGAGGCGTATTCTCGCTGGGTAGCCAAAGCTATGTTGGCAACCGCGGAGTCGTATCGTGCCATGGGACAGCAAGGAAACGCGCACCAAGTCTTAAGAAACATTAAAGAGCGGTTTCCGGGTACTTCCTATGCGGAAGAGGCCGAAAGTCAATTGTAATTGAAGGTTTTTAATGAATATTTCTGTCAACCCTGTTTCACGCTTAAAGGGAACTCTTAGCATACCTCCGGATAAGTCTATTGCACAGCGTGCGGCTTTATTTTCTTTATTGAGCAAAGAGTCTTCGGTGATCCGAAACTATCCCGAAGCAGAAGATCCACTTACGGCACTGAAATGTATTCAGTCTCTGGGAGCCCGTGTTGAACAAGACGGGAATACGGTGACTATTACAGGTGTTGGTCGTGATTCGATACACGTTTTAGATAAAGAAATCTATTGTGGCAATTCAGGTACCGTAATGAGATTGTTAGCCGGTATTCTGGCTGGTTCGGGGGCTGAGGCCACTCTTTCTGGAGATCCGTCACTTAGTGCCCGGCCCATGAAACGAATTATCGATCCGCTTACTGCAATGGGAGCCGAAATTCAGGCGAAAAATCAGCAGTTTCCGCCATTGCACATCCGAAGAAACGGACCGTTGAAGGAGATTGAATTTCCTTTGCCAGTGGCCAGTGCCCAATTAAAATCCTGTGTGTTGCTGGCCGGCCTTTTCGGAAAAGAAAAAACCCGGGTTATTGAGTTTATACCCAGCCGAAATCATACTGAAACCATGTTATCACTTCCTGTGATTGAGGATGGGGACAAATATATTATAGAGAGTTCTGCGGAAATACCCGTTTCACCTCAACATATGGTCATCCCCGGAGATTTTTCAGCGGCAGCTTTCTGGATGGTCGGAGCAAGCATTTTGGAGGGCTCTTGTGTGCATCTGCCTCGAACAGGACTAAATCCGACCCGAAGTGCCGCGATGCATATTCTTCAACGGATGGGAGCAGACATTGTGGCAGAGAATCATAAAGAAGAGGGTGGAGAAGTGGTGGCTGACCTAACCATACGATCGGCTACATTGAAAGCGGTCGATCTTTATCCGGAGGAAATTCCAAATGCTATTGATGAATTACCGGTTCTGGCAGTTGCTATGTCATTCGCTGAAGGGGTTTCCCGTATACGGGGGGCCGAAGAGCTTCGTTTTAAAGAAAGTGACCGACTGGAGGCCATGGAAGGTCTTTTAAAGAAGGCCGGAGTTCATTTTGAGAGTAAAAAAGATGGTATG
>JASCXY010000153.1 GCA_030012235.1 Balneolaceae bacterium ANBcel3
GCTATAATCAATTATGCTCCTGATGAGCTTGACGATGACATAAAGAATGCCGAAAAGTATAGTCTGTGACGCTAGTTGTCTGATTCTATTCAACAAAATAGGTAGTATCAATCTGCTGTATCAGGTTTTTGGCAGCATTATTATAACTGATACTGTTGCCAAAGAATTTGGCCATCCCATTCCAGAATGGATTCAAGTTCGCCCGGCCAATTCGATTCTTCTAAAAGGACTATTAAATATTCTGGACGCTGGGGAGGCATCGGCCATTACACTGGCCACGGAACTCGATGATGCACTTCTGATTATCGATGAATATAAAGGTAGAAAAGTCGCAAGGAAAATGGGACTAACAGTGACCGGTAGCCTTGGAGTAATTGTTATTGCGAAAAAGAAGGGCCATATTTCATCAGTAAAAGAATTTATCGAGAAAATCGAACGTACAAACTTTAGAATTTCACCAAGTATCATCCAGTATGTTTTGAATGAGGTTGGTGAATCATAAAAGTATTTGAGTTTCGACTATAACAAGTGTTATAGGCTGATCTTAGGTTTACCCGGCAGCATAAACGCGAGAATAGTTATCGATCCCAGCAGAGAAATAGCCTCGAAAAGGTATAAAAAAAGCCGGTACTGAATAAAAACAGTGCCGGCTTTTTTATTAACTATCTAAAACGTCCGATTTCTCAGGCCATTGCAGGATCAGACTCAAACATCTCTGCTAACTGATCCATGGATTTTTGAGCGGTTTCCAGGATAGAAGAGAGGTTTTCATCCGCATACGCCTTGGAACGGGCAATTTCCATACAGTACTCAATGCTGCCTTCAAGGTTTTTTCGAATACGCTGAATCTGTTTCGCAGCTTTGACATCGGAAAAATCTGTTTTCTGGATCAAATCCTTCAGGTAATCCACATACATCGCCATTTCTTTGGCAAACATGTGGGGCCGGTGTGACGGAACCAGAGATTTACCACGCCCGTAGATGTGATCGATCATTTCACGAAGCGTGTAGATTCGGTTAAACCAGGCAAGATTTGGCCCGGGACAGATGGATTGAGGCCCACGGTCTTCTCTCAGAATTCCAAGAGCGATCAGGGCACCATTGCCCAAATGGTCACACAAACAGGTTTTCTCAAAGACAATCTTCTTTTGCCTTTCTTTTTCAGCCTCATCCATGTCAGAATGTTGGATAGAGTCAAGCTTAAGAAGAATGTACTGTGTAGAAGCGGTACAAATCGCATCTTTTGTAAACTCTGTATTGAACTGAAGGAACCCTTTTGGACAGGGAGAGCCCGGTTTATCGGTATTGATCCGTGCTTTTGTCCATCTTTCCGAACCGGACCGGCGAAGATTATTAAAAGGTATACCCAGCGGAGAAGCCCCGCTTAAATACAAATCATCTTCTCCCGCATTTTTTAATTGCTCCAGTGTCGGCTCATCAATGGGGGTTGCTTCCGGCACCAGCAGAAAAGGACTGGCCCATCCGGTCTTGTCCATATCATACTCTTCGAAGAGCCGTTGATTTTCACCATATGTTCCGATTCCGCCCTGAACGGTGACCAGCGGTTGCTCCTCTTTGGCACTCTCCGGGTATTCCCATCCCATGGTTTCATAGAAAGAGGTAACCATAGGCAGAAAGGTCTCCTTAAGCTGCTCTTTTTTGTCCTTGAACTCTTTCAGGATCACCGGAAGAAGCTCTCCATCCGATGCAAAAGCGTGGCCTCCACAATTTAAGCCGGACTCAATTCTGAATTCAGCAATCTCAAGGCCCTTTTTTGCAAGAAACTTACCCTGAATCAAAGCAGAACGAAAGTCGCTTACTTTCAGAACGATTTTTTTCTTTAATTCGCCGGTAGTATCCCGGTAAAAATCACGAAACTCGGCCATATAGCCATACAATCTGGGGTTAAAACCAGCGGATAAAATGACAGAAGAACGCAGGTTGCTTTTTGCAAATCCCCGGATAGCGGCATTGGCATCGCTGAATTCATTGCTTAGCGGCCTTCCTTCAGTATCGTTCAGCAAACGATCCACTTTTGCCATGATATTGATATCAATGGATCCCGGCTCCATCATTGAAGTGATCTGTTTTTCCAATTCGTCACGATCCGGAGAAGGAGCCATCTCAAGCAACTGCTTCCACAACTGCTTTATCTGCGCCGTATCCGGCAACATTTCGAAGTATTTTGTCTTCTCATTATCCGTAAAAAAAGGCTGATTTCGTATTTCATCAAACTTGGTACGAACCACTTCTTCAACGGTATTTAGATAGGCGGTAATTCGCCGGGCTCTGCCGTCTTCGGCACTTCTTGGAATACTGGTAAATGGAAGATTATACGCCTCGGCGTAATATTTTCTAATCTTTTCTACCAGGAGGTCATCAACGACAGACATTACAGAATCTATCCCGTAAGGGGCAACTCTGATCGGCGTATCAATGGAGTGTCCGGTTCCCATTACAGGGATATGAAAACGATGTTCGGAAGCCATGTAAACGATTTTTTATTTAAAAATAAGAGAGTATGTGTTGGGGTGGAGCCTTTTGTGTTCTGTCCGGGCAACCTGTAGAAGAAATGACTTCCCGGAATGAGTACCCGTTTAACTAAAAAGCATGCTTTAAATGCTGAAATCACAGAACAAAATGCGAGCTGAGCCACATAAACCACCAATATGTATATGACCCAATCAGCCCAAAAATATCAGAATCCACACTGGTCAAATATACAATAGGGAAATATAATAAAATTGAAGGTTCTTATCTATAACCAAAGTGGGAGAGTTTTATTATTTAACGGTGTAAATATTGTTGTAATAAAATTAAAATAAACAAGAGGATATGATCTCAGGTGAATTGGGTCGGATGTCGTTTTGATACAGGTTTACCCACTCACGTATTCTTCGCGTCTAAATGATGTCCTGTAGATTGTTATTACCACCATTGCCCCTTTTTGGGTAACTTCTTTCTATTCGATATACGGGCAAGGCCGGAATCCACATACAGTACATGGTCAGGAACCGTTTGAAATACACCCTCTATGAAAGCATTGTTACATCATGATCACTGGTTATCGGTTCTGAAGGAACATGAAGGCGTGAGTGCGGCTGATTTTGCCCTTCGATACAACCGCAAAACGGATTGGCCGGTGAAAGAGATCGCTGAACAGTTGCATTGCTATCCAAAAGCAATGAAAAAAGCCGGGGAATATCATAAAGAGGGGATGATATATACCAAAACCGCTCTGGAGCAGTCCTCGGGGTATGCCGCATCTCTTTTCAAAGCGACGCGCTGGAATTGCACGGAATTGCCGGCAAAGCATGTTTGCGTTTGGGATATGGCCGGTGGCCTGGGAATGGATACTCTGGCATGGGCCATAAACGGAGCCCGGGTACTCTATTCTGAAAAAAATCCAGAGGTATGCGCCATCGCAGAACACAACCATCGCATCCATGGGGTCACAGACAGAATCACCTATCGGTGTGGAGATGCCATGGAACTGCTGAAGACGTATTCAGGCCCGAAACCCGCTCTTTTATACATAGATCCCTCCCGGAGGTTTGAAGGGAAAAGAGTCCTTTCTCTGAAAGAGAGTCAGCCGGATGTCCTTTCTCATCTGCCGTTGCTTACATCGACAGGCGCACGGATCTTATTAAAGCTCTCACCGATGATGGATGTGGCTCAGGCCGCCTCGGAGCTTGGCGGGTACATTCAGTTCTATGTTATATCCGTGGGGGGAGAGGTGAAAGAGCTTCTTGCCTATATAGATCCGACAGATACAGAGAGGTACGAAGGTGCAGATGTACACGCTGTTTTGCTTAATAAAAGTGGAAAGGTGCTGTATGAAACCAGGGCAACGCCTGCATCCCGGGTTCCATCCGGGCCACTGAAACGGTTTTTCTATGAAGCCGATGCGGCCATTTTTAAAGCAGGAGGGATTGATGCTTTGGCTGAAACATTCAACCTGCATCGACTCCACGCTTCGGTCGGTTATCTTACCGGGGATACCGGAAAGAAGAACTTCCCGGGAAATGTATATGAAGTCATCGATGCCATGCCCTATAAACCCAAAAAAGTTAAACAGTGGCTTAAATACAATGGACTGGATCGGGTGCATATTCATCAGCGAGGATTTCCCGAACCTGTAGATACACTTTACAAACGATTAGGTTGTTCGATGGGAGAAGACGCTCATCTTTTCGCCACACTGGATTCAGCCGGTGAATGGACGATCATTCTTACCAAACAAGCAGAAAAAAACCTATCTTCCTTTTCGGATGTTTCGTAAAAATATACGTTTTGTATGGAAAAGTGGCTGATATTTGGGGCTAACGGGCAATTAGGAAAGGAGTGGATTTCTTTCCTGCCGAAAAAAAAAACGGAGTTCAGGGGACTGTCACACCAGCACGTCGATATAACGCAGGAATCCTCCCTGCGTCAGGCTTTGGAGTCCTATCGCCCCGATGTGGTCGTCAATTGTGCGGCATATACCCGAGTGGATCAGGCGGAAGAAGAAGCAGAAAAGGCCTTTCGGGTGAACGCTCACGCGGTTGAAATGCTTGGCCGATGGTGTGCTGCGCATCATGTTGCGCTCATCCATTATTCTACGGATTATGTCTTTTCGGGGCATGCAGATGACCGGAAAAAGCATCCTGGCGGATATCCGGAATCCTTTCCTCCTTCCCCCCTGAACGTATACGGGATGAGTAAACTAAAAGGAGAAGAGGCCTTGCTAAATCACTGTCCCGAGGCGTTGATTTTGCGGGTTTCCTGGCTATGTTCGCTGCACAGCCGTTGCTTTTTAACCACCATGCTGGAACTCGGTGAAACGAAGTCCGAAATTCAGGTGGTAGATGATCAGGTTTCTGCACCGACCTTCACGCATACGGCTGTTAATCATGCCTATGAACTGCTCTTGCAGGGAAAAAGGGGACGGGCTCACCTGGCTTGTTCAGGAGAAACCAGCTGGTATGGATTTGCCAAAGAAATATTCAAAATAACAGGGAAGTCCGTGCATGTCGTGCCGGTTTCATCCGAAGCTTATCCGGCCAAAGCGAAACGTCCCCAGTGGTCCCGTCTGGATATTTCCGGACTGGATGCATATGGATTGACGGTAAAAGCATGGCAGGACGAGTTGAGAGAGGTATTGAGTAAAAAAAGTTGATAATGACGAAGTACCGGCGTAGAATGTCATGGATCTTTTCATTTCTTGAAAAGGCAACGTACTTCAAAAGGATTATATAAATAACGTCTGACCGATACCGTCATGGAATTTATTGAAACAGAACTCGCAGGGGTCATGCTGATTAAACCCGTTGTCCATCAGGATAACCGGGGTTTTTTTGCAGAAACTTTCCGGCGTTCGCTTTTTTGGGAAGCCGGAGTGAAAAATGAATTTGTTCAGGATAATCTCTCACGATCGGTAAAAGGAACACTGCGGGGATTACACTACCAGATCGGTAAACCACAGGGAAAGCTTGTTATGGCGGTGTCCGGTGAGATCCTTGACGTTGCGGTGGATGTCCGCGACGGTTCTCCAACGTTTGGAAAGTATGTAGCCTGCCGGCTTTCTGAAGAGAACAGGCATATGTTGTATATCCCGGAAGGTTTTGCACATGGTTTTTTTGTGTTATCGGAAGAGGCGACCTTCCTTTACAAGTGTACGGGTTATTACTATCCCGAGGGAGAGAGGGGAATTCGATGGAACGATCCTGATATAGGTATCGAGTGGCCCGAAAAAAATCCTGTTTTATCTGCAAAAGATCAAAATCTTCCGTTTCTTTCACAGATCAGTTCAGATGATTTACTGTAGCTTCGCGAAGATAAATGAAGAGTATTTTCCTTTAAAATCAGATCAAAACGTCTATTT
>JASCXY010000154.1 GCA_030012235.1 Balneolaceae bacterium ANBcel3
GCCTTGTTCCACCGGCACATCCTCTCAATTTCTTTTTCTGAAAATCCCGGTCCCAGATACGCTCCCTGCATGCGGTCAACCGAAGGCCCTGGCTCCTGATCAAAGTAGATGTGTGACACCGCCAATGCCGCTCCAAGCGCTCCACCGGCATCCCCGGCACAAGGTTGGATGTAGATGTTATCAAAGATGTTTTCCCGCAGCAATTTTCCGTTGGCAACACAATTCAGGGCGACTCCTCCAGCCATACAGAGGTTTTTTTCGCCGGTAAGCCGGCGGGCTTCTTTTGCCATCTTGATCACGGCTTCTTCGGTCACTTTCTGGATCGCCAGTGCCAGATTACAGTGGTGTTGCTGCAGTTCTTCTTCCGGCTTTTTCACCGGAAAACCGAAGAGCTCTTCCCACTTCTTTTCTTTGATCATGCGCAACCCGGTCGCATAGGAGAAGTACGTTTGATTCAGCCAAATGGATCCGTCTTCTTTTACAGATGCCAATTGCTCCGTGATGGCTTTGATGAAGGTGCGGGTCTGTTCTGCATCGGGATCCCCGTACGGTGCCAGGCCCATGAGCTTGTATTCTCCTGAATTTACCCTGAATCCAAGGTAATAGGTAAAAGCACTGTAGAGCAGGCCCAGGCTGTGAGGAAAATCCAGTTCCCGCAAGAACGTGATGGAACGTCCTTCGGCTTTGCCAATGGCGGCCGTAGCCCATTCGCCCACGCCATCGATGGTTAAAACGGCGGCACGGTCAAACGGGGATGGGAAATAGGCACTGGCGGCATGCGACAAATGGTGCTCTGTAAAGAGAAGCTTGAGTTTTCTGCGGTCGTATCCTCCCACTTCTTTCAGGCCGTCGTAGATCTGTTTTTTTAGAAACATCTTTTCTTTGAGCCATATCGGGATGGCTTTAAGAAAAGAAATCAATCCACGTGGAGCAAAGGCATAGTACGTTTCCAGCAGTCGCTCAAAGGTAAGCAACGGCTTGTCATAGAACACCACCGCATCCAGCTCATCAATGGCAACGCCACCTTCCTCCAGGCAATACCGGATAGCTTCTACCGGAAAGTCCGCGGTATGCTTCTTTCGGGTAAAACGCTCTTCCTGAGCGGCCGCAACGATCGAACCGTCGATGACTAAAGCCGCTGCAGAGTCATGATAAAACGCTGATATGCCTAATATTCTTTTCATTTACTGTTTCATACCATCCCACAGGCGGCATGCACCTGTGGACTCTTTATCCCGGTTTAACGACAAAGTTAATCACCCTGCCGGGGACAAAGATTTCTTTGACAACCGTTCCTTTTTCCAGATGTCGCAAGACCGATGGTTCTTTTTTTGCCGCATTCAACACAAACTCTTTGTCGGATGCGCGTTCAGCCGGCACCGTGATTTCTCCTCTCACTTTTCCGTTCACCTGAACGGCATAGGTTTTAGAGTCATCCACCATCTGTTTTTCGTCGTATTCCGGCCACGGCTCATACGCAAGGCTTTTCTTGCCCTCACAGCATGCGCCTTCGAGTTCCTGAATTTTTTCCCAGAGTTCTTCGGCAAGGTGCGGAGCAAATGGCGATAAAAGGAGCAAAAACGGCTTAAGAACCGCCGGCGGACGCTTTTCCCATTTCATGGCTTCGTTTGTGAAGATCATCAATGCAGAAATGGCTGTATTGAAACGATGTCCGTCGATATCTGACGTAACTTTTTTGATCGCTTCGTGCAGGACTTTCAGCTGTTCCCGGGTGGGTTCCACGGCCGGTTTCCGGTCCGGTGTAAACGTAGAGCTGATTTCCTCCTGAAGCAGGCCGGTTTTTTCGTCAATGAAGAGCCTCCAAACACGTTTAAGGAAGCGATAGACCCCTTCCACTCCCTGCATACTCCAGGGTTTGACCTGCTCAAGCGGACCCATAAACATCTCGTAGAGGCGCAGGGCATCGGCTCCATAGCGTTCCACGACATCGTCAGGATTAATCACATTACCGCGCGATTTCGACATTTTGAACGATCGGGCATCTACGGTGATGTCGGTCCCTTTCATCACAAAATGGTCGCCTTTTTTCTCCACGTCTTTTTCTTCCAGGCGAACCCGTTCGAGTTCGTTGCGCTTTTCCGCTTCCTGGGCCGGTACAAAAGTCCCGTCGGCCTCTTTAAAAGCGGTGAATTCAAGTTCTCCGAGGATCATCCCCTGGTTCACCAAACGATGAAACGGCTCTTTGGTCGAAACAACGCCGATATCATACAGCACTTTATGCCAGAAACGGGCGTAAAGCAAGTGCAATACAGCATGCTCGGCCCCTCCAACATACAAATCCACCGGCATCCAGTATTTTTCCAGTTCCGGATCCACCGGCCCTTTTTCATAATCAGGGCTTATATAGCGCAAATAATACCAGCAGGATCCGGCCCATTGCGGCATGGTGTTGGTTTCACGAATCGCCGTTTTTCCGGTTTCCGGATCGGTGGTCTGAACCCATCCAGTTGCTTTTGCCAGCGGGGGTTCTCCCGTTTTTGTTGGCTGGAAGTCATCCATTTCAGGAAGAGTGATCGGAAGATGGTCTTCAGGAAGCGGTTTTGGCTTTCCATCGACATGGATGATTGGAAAGGGTTCTCCCCAGTACCGCTGACGGGAGAACAGCCAGTCCCGCAGCTTATAGGTCACCGCATAGCGCCCGTATCCTTTCTCTTCAAGCCACGCAGTGATCATCTTTTTGGATTCCGGAACCGGATGTCCATTGAGTGAAATCTCTTCATTGGCCGAATTCACCGAAATTCCTTCTTCAGAATCTACATAGGCCTCTTCTTCAATATTTCCGCCTTTGACCACCTCGATTACCGGAAGGTCATACTTTCGGGCAAATTCCCAGTCCCGCTCATCGTGACCCGGAACAGCCATAATGGCGCCGGTTCCGTAGGACATCATTACATAGTCGGCAATCCACACCGGAATTTTTTCGTTATTGACCGGATTTATGGCATAGGCCCCGGTAAACACACCGGTTTTATCTTTATTCAAGTCGGTCCGGTCGAGGTCGGTCTTATGAGCGGCCGTCTGCCGGTAGGCTTCTACCTCGCTTTTCTGCTCGTCTGTGGTAATTTGATCGACCAGAGGATGCTCCGGCGCAAGAACCATGTATGTTGCTCCAAAAAGCGTATCCGGACGGGTGGTAAATACTTCTATAGAGCCGGCATCGGTGGCCGCTTCGCTTTTAATAGGGAATGTAACGTTGGCACCTTCGGATTTTCCGATCCAGTTGCGCTGCATTTCCTTGATGGATTCCGGCCAGTCCAGGTCATCCAGATCCTGAAGCAATCGTTCGGCATAGGCCGTTATTTTGAGCATCCACTGGCGCATGGGCCTTCTTTCCACCGGAAATCCGCCCACTTCGCTTCTACCGTCGATAACTTCTTCATTGGCCAGTACGGTTCCCAATTCAGGGCACCAGTTTACAGGCACACTGGCTTCATAGGCGAGCCCTTTTTCATATAATTTCAAAAAGATCCATTGCGTCCAGCGGTAATACGCAGGATCGGTCGTATTGACCTCCCGGTCCCAGTCATAGCTGAATCCCAGCGCCTGAAGCTGCCTGCGGAATCCATCCACATTATTTCTGGTCGTAACTTCAGGATGTGTTCCGGTTTTGATGGCATACTGTTCTGCCGGAAGACCAAAGGCATCCCATCCGATCGGATGAAGCACATGAAAACCTTTCATACGCTTGTAGCGCGCAATAATATCGGTTGCCGTGTATCCTTCAGGGTGACCTACATGCAATCCCGAGCTGCTCGGATACGGAAACATATCCAGAACATAGTATTTCGGCCCGCCTTCAAGCTCGTCTCCTGTGCGAAAGGTTTTATTTTCAAGCCAGTATTTTTGCCACCGGGGTTCAATTTTTGCTGGATTATATTCACTCATAATAATTCAAACTTAATTCGTACAAAACATCAACGGTACCGGAACGGCTGCGGTTTGTGCAACGTCCTTGTTACCGGAAAGAGGTCTGTGTATAATAGTGCTGTCAGGAAAAAAGAAGATACACTTTTTTTTGCGGTTATTGAAGGAGTAACCACTCCAAAGCATCTTCTCCGTCGGGTTTCCAGGATATGTTGGGTTTCTGTGCACGGGACAGCCTCTCAAAGACATCGGGATGGGTTTCTGTGACTGATTTTTCAGTATTTTTCCCGGACAGAACAGCGTTTTTCTCCATATCCAGGTACGACTCATCCTCCAGATAGATATTCTGAATGCTTTTACCAAATCGGGAAGCGATGGATTCAACCTCGTTGATCCCCCCTTGTATCCAGGTGATGAACTGCTTTTTTCCCGCCATGGATGGATCATCGGTGAAGATCATCGGTCCTGCTTTCAGCGCCGGTTTACCCACGCTTTTCAGATAACTCTTCCAATAGGCCGTCCCGGGGCTTTGCGGATGGTATGGCCTGTTGTCTTTCAAAAAGGCTCGTATCTGAGGTTTAAGCACCGGGAAGGAGTCCTCCAGAGCGTCCGGGGCAACGACCACCGCCACGGATCGGCATCCCTGCCCCTCGTATCGCATGATCGCTTCGACAAGCTCAGAACGGCTCTGCTCTTTGCACCCGTTCGATAACCAGGCCACCGAAAAACGGGCGGTACGTGCCAATAATGGAGCTTTTTTCGCCACCATCTGCTTCTCCAGCAATAAAGCGATCACCTGCTGAACGGAACTCGCGGCACCCGAGAACATTGCACGGCCGGCTTCCGCTCCTGAGAAGGCTTCCGGAGAGGTGGACCACCCTTCTATCTGGCCGCCCATCTCCTCTCTCAACACCCGAAGAAGCCCGTCCATCAGCCAGGGGTCTTTGGATGACAGTTTTCCGAGATACCGTTCTCCTGATAGCAGCGTTGCGAGGACATCCTGCACTCCTACCAATGGCAGGTTTCCCGCATGAAGGCATAAAACCGATCCCTGTTCCCGCTCAGCCGGCGTGCAGCGCGTCAGTGTTTGATTGATCCACTCGAATAACGCCTCTTCATGGACGGTTTCTCTGAGGGACTGCAACGCGTACTGCACATCGTGCCGGGGAAACAAGCCGGTTGTAACCGTTTGTTCGACCGATGCTTCAAGAAGGCCTCCTTCGTTGGCAAGCCATCGCCCCACGGCTCCGGAGATCCTCCGGGCTCGTTCTTCCATTTCTTTTTTTAGCCGGGTATGAACCATAGCACACTATTCCATCAAAAAGTTACAGCCCCGCAACTCGGCTTCTTCCCATCGGCCCAGCACCCGGAATGCCCCGTCTTTCCGGGCAACGCCTTTATCCTGACTCAACAAAAAAGAGAGCGAATGCACATTGGCCAAATCCATAATCCCTATGAGTCCTTCGGTTCCCGGGGGCTGTTCTTTCAGCGGATTCTCCGGATTGCGAACAGTGATTCTGAGCCAGGGCGGTGTATGAAACCAGCCGTCGCCGGTATCCCACGCCTGGCTGCACATTTCAGCCATTCCGTATTCAGAGTGGATGGCATCCGGTGAAATTCCAAAGCTCTGTGAAAGCTGCGCTCTCAGATCTTCTTTTGAAACGGCTTTGCGGTATGTTTTCATCCCCCCGGTTTCTATAACGGCCGATCCCGGAGGCAACATGCATGCCCCGGCATCCATCCAGTCCAACAGGCCGAAAGCGGCGCCAAAGAGCAGTACGTTTCGGTGGTTTTTCTGTGCATCTGCAATGGTTCGTCCGGCTTCCTCATTGAGCATATCCGCATCCACCTTTTCGCTTCGATGCTCTTTACCCAACAGGGGCAGAAAACGGCTAAGGCCCGAATGGTCCTGTCGGATAAGGTGATCGATCATGGAGATGAGGGAAGAATCCGGCCGTTCAGAGTA
>JASCXY010000155.1 GCA_030012235.1 Balneolaceae bacterium ANBcel3
GTTTTAAAATAAGCTTATGTAAGTCCCTGTCAATACGTTCCATACCTCCACTGGTCAGTAAGAAAGGCTCGATAAACCCACACAGTGATCAGGGGGAATACTTCTTCAATTTTAGATCCTTTATGAAACGAAAATCTTTGTGATTTTTTGATAACAAAGGGATATCAAAGACCATAGCCGTTGAAGCTATCAGCATGTCAGGTATCATTACACCATGACTTAGTCGGAATCTCTCAAACAATTCAACCGCTTTATCGGAAATGGATGCGTTTAATGGAATGACTTCAAAATCTTTTAAAAAAGCATTCAGAAGTTTGAAATCTTGCTTGTTTTTACATCCGGCCATCAATTCAAGCTGGGTAATTACACTGATTGCCAGTCGATGATCAATCTCATGTTTAACGATACTCGCTTTTGCTTTTTCAACGCCTCTGCTGTAGTCGATTAAAATATCGGTATCTACAATGAAAAGTTCTTCTGGCATGATTTATTTACGAGGCCACTGTGATTTTCGGACACTTTTCACCCACTCCGTACTATCTGCCATATCATCCCGATTTTTCCAAATCCCGAAAAAAGGATTGTCAGACAGCTTGCTGCCTTCAGGTTTTTTTGTGTCCTCTTTCAAATTATACCTCTGATAGAGGAAGTCAATAAAATCGTGAGCCTGTCGCTTTGCCTCTGGCGGCAGCTTTTTGATTTTTTTTGAAACGGTCAATTCATCCATGGCAATATCATTTACCTGTAATCTAATGAAAAAACACGAAGACACCAGTAAAAATTGTGTATTCAGACTCTTAGCATGCAAATTGGGTTTAACTTCTTGATGCACTTCAGCCCTGTATGTCCCGGAAGTATTCGGAGACGGTTGCTTCTCCGAATACCAGGCGTTTGAAAATAAACCCAAATAATACCTTGTCAGGTCCTTACCAATGAAACAGGGTTCCGTCTTCTTTTCTATTCACAGGGAGATATGCCGGATCATAAGGGTACTTTGCTGCCAGCTTCTCATCGATATCCACACCCAGTCCCGGTTCATCTCCGGGGTAAAAATAACCCTCATTAAACGAATAAGCATGCGGAAACACTTCGTCCGTTTCATCGGTGTGTGCCATATGCTCCTGGATACCAAAATTGGTAATCGACATATCAAAATGAAGTGCTGCGGCCATGGTAACAGGAGATAAATCTGTGGCTCCGTGACTGCCCGTCTGCACATGATACAACTCTGCAAACGAAGCCACTTTTTTCATATGGCTTATGCCACCGGCATGAAGTGTTGTCATCCGGATATAATCGATCAGCTGCTCTTTAATCAATCGTTCGGCATCATAAATACTGTTAAATACCTCCCCGACAGCAATAGGGGTAGTAGTGTGTTCTCGAATCAGGCGAAATCCTTCCTGAAGTTCGGCCGGAACCGGATCTTCCATCCAGAATAACCGATACGGCTCCAGATCCCGTCCCACACGCGCCGCTTCAATGGGAGTCAGGCGATGGTGACAATCGTGCAGCAACAACGGTTCATCGCCGTACACTTCTCTGATCCTTTTAAACAATTCGGGTACATGCCGCATATATTTTTCTGTAGACCAGGCGTGTTCAGACGGAAGTCCTTTTTCAGCCGGTTCATACTTTCCACCATCTTTGGGTACACCGTATGTTGTAGGTACACCAGGAATACCGCACTGAGCCCGAACGGCTTTGTATCCCATGTCCAGATGCTTACCGACTTCATCGAGCGTATGTTCAATATCTTTCCCATTGGCGTGGGAGTATACCATAACACCTTTTCGGCATTTGCCGCCCAATAGATTATAAACCGGAGTATTCAGCACTTTCCCCTTGATATCCCACAAAGCCATATCAACGGCTGCAATAGCCGTCATGGTTACCGGCCCTCTCCTCCAGTATGCCCCTCTGTACAAATATTGCCAGATATCTTCGATATTGGATGGATCTTTGCCAATCAGGCATGGGATGACATGATCTTCGAGATACGAAGCCACAGAGAGCTCTCTCCCGTTCAACGTGGCATCCCCGATTCCGTAAACCCCTTCATCGGTTTCCAGTTTTATGGTGATAAAATTTCTGCCCGGGCTGCAAACAATAACCTTTCCTTTGGTAATCTTCATTTTAAAACTCTTACATAATACGTTAAGAATAGAATGGCCGGAGATTCAAATAGAGCAAGCGAGGAGCCAACAGCCATTAAAAAATACATGGAGGCCATGCTTCGACTATTTTAAAACGTTAAGTATTCAATAAGAAAACGTTGTCCGATGCATGGTTAAAGTACCTGAAAAATACAAAAAAAACAGGTCTGAGTTAAATCCTAATGCATCAGAATCCTGATCCTGAAGCTGTTTTTTTGAAACGGCAAAATATCTTTATATGTTCAAAATAACTTGTTACAGTGTAAGACTACCATTATTACGGACACTATTTAAAACCGATATAAAATAATACTATGAAAACCAGACAACTTTGCCCTGACGGGACAATGGTAACAGAATGCGGACTCGGATGTTGGCAGCTTGGAGGTGGCTGGGGTATTCCGTGGAATTTTGACACTGCTTCTGATATTCTTTCGGCATCTCACCAGGCCGGCGTACGCTTTTTTGATACGGCCGATGTGTACGGTGACGGCAACGGAGAAAGTGAAACATCAATCGGGGCGTTTCTGCCGGATCACAATAATACATTTTTTGCTACAAAACTGGGAAGAAACGGGATCTTTCCTGATAAATACAGCCGGGAAACCCTCCTTGAAGCTACAGAGGCCTCTCTAAGCCGGTTAAAAATAAAAACACTGCCCCTGACACAGCTTCATTGTATTCCGCTCGCCGAGTTAAAAAAAGGAGACGTATTTGACTGG
The DNA here is from genome assembly GCA_030012235.1 of Balneolaceae bacterium ANBcel3. Lineage (GTDB taxonomy): Bacteria > Bacteroidota > Rhodothermia > Balneolales > Natronogracilivirgulaceae > JASCXY01. Next base: position 2,879 of record JASCXY010000155.1, read on the forward strand.
CTCAGAGAACAAAAAGAAAACGGCCTCATTGAACGGTTCGGAGCCAGTGTTGAAACCGTTGAAGAGGGCTTGGTCTGCCTTGAGCAGGATGGCCTTTCTACTTTGCAGGTAATTTTCAACATCTTCCGCCAAAAGCCTTTGGAAAAGCTCTTGCCTGCGGCAAAAGAAAAAGGAGTGGGAATCATTGTCCGCCTGCCACTGGCCAGCGGGTTATTAAGTGGCAAAATGACAAAAGAGACGGCTTTTGCACCCGGAGACCACAGGAACTTCAACAAAGACGGCAAAGTATTCAATGTAGGTGAAACCTTTGCCGGTCTGCCTTTTGAAAAAGGGCTGGAACTGGTAGAAAAACTGCGTCCACTGGTACCGGAAGGATTTACAATGGCACAAATGGCCTTACGGTGGATTCTGGATCATCCGGAAGTATCCGTTGTCATCCCCGGAGCGAGCTCGCCGGAGCAGGCCCGTGCCAATGCTTCCATATCAGAAATGCCTTCACTTCCGGATTCACTGCACGAGGAATTGAAATCTTTCTATAAAAAAGAAGTGCATCCGCACATACGTGGCGCTTATTAGTGCTTCTTTTAGATTTGGAGACAATGAACCCCGTACTATACAGCACTTTATACACCAGTGCACAAGTAAGGATAACCTAAAAAAAACGCATACTGCATTACAAAAAAAGGCTGACATGGATATCCATGTCAGCCTTTTTAATACTACGAATCTTTCAGATCACATCTTACTTAACCAGCATCATTTTGTTGGTTTTAACAAAATCGCCGGCTTGCATTCTGTAGATGTAAATACCGGAAGAAAGACTGCTTCCGTCAAAGTTCACGGTGTGAACTCCGGCGCTCATATCCCGGTTAACAAGACTTGCTACCTGTTGGCCAAGGACGTTGTAGACATCAATGGCTACGTGAGAAGCGGTCGGCAACTCATAGCGAATCGTTGTGGTCGGGTTGAACGGGTTCGGGTAATTTTGTCCAAGAGTAAATTCCTGAACCGTTTCCAGGTTATCTACTGAACTTGGTGTAGGATCTGCAGGCATTTCTTCCAGCTTAACTACTCTTACCCAGTTAACATAGATTACAGTGTTTTCATTTTCTTCAAAGTTCATGGCAAACTGCATTCTCATGGAGTGCTCTGCATCCGCTTCTGTAGCCTCGTAATAAGCTACGTAACGAGTCCAGTCTTCATGAAGCTCAACCATTGTTTCTACTGGCCGAGCCCAATCGCCGCTGGCTGGTAAACCCAAGACCATATTGACAACAGCCGGACCGTTCTCCGCTTTCATCCATACAGAAGCTTCAAGAACATCACCAGAATCCGGATAGAACGGCTCATTCACCAGCTCTACGTTCCAATCGTCTCCTGATCCATCCCATTCACCAAAGTCCACACGGAAAGACTTATTCCCTCTACGTGCTTCATCTACTACTTCAATGACAGCATTTCCAGCATTGTTATTGATTGCCCACAAATAAGGTTCTACGTCTTCCACATTACCATATTCCGTAAAGAACAGGTCTCCGTTCAAGTTCAGAAGATCCTGAACGGCATGTGGTGGCTCAGGTGGGCCAGGAAGTACTTTTTCTACCTGTACATTAGCTACATGCAAGACAGATTCGTGGTTTCCTTCAAAATTGAGAGCAAGACCAAATCGCATTCCATGCTCTTCATCTGTTGCGCTAACAGCATGCTCGTAGTAGAACTCCTGCCATTCGTCCGTTGGACTAATCATGGTTCCGCCACCGCCCGTAACAGAGACATCCGGCAAATAATGATTCCATCCATAACGTGCCCAGTCACCGGATCCCGGCAAGCCAAGCATCATGTTCGCCAGGGCTTCTTCAGCATCAGACTTAATCCAAAGTGAAACGCGGATGATATCGCCTTCCTGCACATTAAACGGCTCGTTAATGGCTTCTACTTCCCAGTCATTTTGTGTACCATTCCATGCGCCGAAATCAATTCTAAGCGCTCTTTGTCCTTCAAGATCACCTTCTTCGACTTCAACGATTTCCATACTTCCGAGACCCGGATTCAGTGACCATGCAGGTATTTCCTGATAAACTTCGGCTGTATCCCGAACAAGTCCGACTTCAGCATCAGAAAAGTCTCCATTATAGTTGATTATATCGCCAAAATCATATGGAGGCTCTGGTAGTGGAAGCTCCTCTTCTCCGTTCTCATCACCGTTTTCATCGCCATTTTCGTCACCATTCTCATCACCGTTCTCATCTTCTTCTACCAAAATGATATTCAAATAATCGAGATAGAAAATATCACCGTCCATATTGGAGGCATCTCCAAAATGAAGGCTGGAGTATAAATTTCCGTCGTCATAAACAAATGGGTCTATTTCAATAACCACCCATTCACCTTCGGCGAGCCCAATACCATACCTCGGATTATGCTGAGGATCAAAACTGGTTACCGGAGAACCACCCCCCTGAGGGTCTGCCATAACTCGTGCTTCCGCCCGGTACTCTTGTCCTGCTTCCAGGCTATAACCGGAATGAAACGCCTGTACATCCCAGGCATTTTCAACACTGTCAATATTTGTGATTGTTACCCGGAGAAGCTTGTTATCCTCATTGTCCGGATCTGCTACAATTTCATAATCCGCAAAATCAGTTCCTTGAAAATCCCAGTTGGTCACTCCGCTTGTTGCGCCGATTTCAGCATCAGAAAAATCGCCGTTTTCATTAACGACGGTCTGAGCTGAAGCCGGGACAGCCATAAAACCGGCAAAAACAAAAAGCATAACCGCACAAACCCTGTGCTGCCACTGCAATTGTATCAACTTCATATGTATCATCCTCATTATTTAATTATTTATTTCGCATTAAAAGCGCTTTCCTATTAGCACACCAATACGGCAGATTCATAATAGTATGGCACCTGCGAGATGGTGTATTCAGGCAAATATACCTCATACCCTTGAGCAATTTTTGCCCTT
>JASCXY010000156.1 GCA_030012235.1 Balneolaceae bacterium ANBcel3
GTAATACCACCCTGCTCTCCAAAGGCCGGATTGGCGATCTGGGTGATAATCTCTGGCGAGATATGAAAGTAGGTGCATATTTCGCCTCTTTTGAAATGCTGGATCGATTCAGTGTCTATGGAGGAATGTTGGTCGGGCCGGGCTCGCGCTCCAGTGATGGTGTAAGTAACTTTTTCCGGCCAAACAGATTGGTTAACCTGGATCGGGATATCTTTTTTGAAGTAGAGTACGTAGGGCTTCCGTTTATTGAAAGGCACTGGTCACCTACGATATCGCTTTCTTTTTATAATATCCGGAGAAATGTTCAGGACGGACTTCAAATAGAAGAGTTTCCCTGTACGGCCTGCATGCCGGATACCACCTATACGGATATTGCCTACAATATGTGGGAAGCGGAGTTAAGCCTGATCAGCAAAGTGAACCCATGGAGCCTTGTAGAGCTCTCTTATATTTATAGCCCTTACCGGGTAACCATTGAGTCGTTTTACTCCCGTGAGTATCAGCAGGAAGTTTCAGGATCTACGTCCAGATACTACCAGGGATCCACGCTTGGCGCCGCCTGGATCTTCGACTTTTCTATTCCGGATCGGCATGGAGATATTGCCCCACTTGGCATAAGCGGCCTTATTCGATATAGATATGAGCCCAGTGAACTGCTGGATTCGTACGATATACGGGACGGCACGTTGATCCCTGTTTACGAACAATTCAAAAACCACTCTGCGGAAATTGATCTCCGTTTTGGTTTTCCGATCCGCCAACAGCGTTTTAATCTGCGTTCACGATTCTTCAGTTATCTGGATGGCCCCGACGAGTTCTTCTATCTCGATTACATTGGGGGGATGATAGGAATGCGCAGCTATCCGTTTTTCGCACTGGGCGGAACCACCACCGCTTTCACACAACTCTCCTGGTTCCTGCCGGTTAAAACCGAAATCTACAGACAAAGCGGAAGGCTTACTATTGATAAAGTTTTTCTCCGCTTTTTTGCCGAAGCCGGTAATGGCTGGGGAGGCCCTCTGGATATCAACAAGCAGCTTAAAACCGGAATTGGCACCGAGCTTCGTATTGCCATGAATTCCTATTATTTTTTCCCGTCACGTTTTTTCGTCAGCGCGGCATATGGATTTAATTCCTTCGACCTTCAGTTGCCCGATGCGTTTATCACTGATACTTCCAGCGGAAGAGTGGATTATGGAAACCGAATTCTTATTAACTTTGGACTCTTGTTTAATTTTGATTTTTAATGTTTCTTAAACCCGGAATTTCACTCTATTCATAACACGATTGGTATGGAAAAATCTTTTATAAGTGTGGATGTTCGATTCCTTTTAATAGTGCTCTTCCTGGCGCTTTCTCCAGCCATTTCCTTTGCTGAAACTATCTCTGAAGGTTTATCTGATAAGCCCGCTGTGAATGTTCTGGATCTTCGCTTGCAATCACCTTTTCCCGGGCCACGATATATAACGCAAGCCGACATGGAGGATGCTTCTGGTTCCGGTATGTTGAATACCATAGGTTCGAAACCAGGTTACGCTTTTCTTGCTTCAGCACTTCTTCCCGGCCTGGGTCAGGCTGCGAATGACCAGTGGTGGAAAACCGCTCTCTTTGTTGCGGCTGAAGCTACCGCCATCGGCATATTTATTCATAGAGAAAACCGGGGAAGAGACGGTGAACGGTATTACGAAGTGTACGGAAACGATCACTGGAGTGTAGTGCAATATGCCCAGTTTATCATCGATGAACATGGACATCAGCATGGAAAATCTTTTCGGGATGTCATCGATGAGGACTATGTAAACTATAATCCGGGTGAACCCTATGGTGGTATTGCGCCTGCATTTGATATCAACATTGACTGGAAGGTCATAGATCTTGATGCACTGAATGAAGCCGAAAGGAACAGCCGGTTTTCAAATGGTAATCCTTTTTCTCATTATGTTGAGCCCTATGGTTCTCAGCAATATTATGAATTGATGAGCAAATATTATCAATTCGGCCCGGGGTGGAGGCTTTGGCCCGAAGGTAATTATCACATTGAAGACAGCCGGATGCCGGCAGATTTTCTCTATCATGCACAGGTTGGATACGATTTCAATCACGATCTTGGTGTTGCCCGAAATATGCTTATGCTGCTCGTCACCAATCATTTTGTTGCCGCTTTTGATGCTTTTTTCACCCAAAAAGTCCGCCAGGCGCGGGTTCAGCCATCGGCCTCCATGGAATACGGCCTGCGCCCTACGGTTGGTATTTCCTATCGTTTTTAATTAAAAAAGCGAGTACTTTTACCGGTATGATGAATGTAATCCGATTTCTATTCGACTTCTTTTTTAACCGGAAGCTTTTATTCCTGCTTATTGGACTAATCGCTTTTGGAGCGTTAACTATTGTTCTCCTTGACCGGGTTTTTATGCCATCGTATACGCAATATGGCCATGGTGTCACCGTCCCTGACATTATCCGCCTGCCGGTAGAGGATGCCATTCATGCTTTAGAATCCAGAGGATTGCGGTACGAAGTTGCTTCAGAACGTTCCAACGAAGCTTTTCCTCCCGATTACGTCATCGAACAAAATCCGGATGCCGGTTTGATCGTCAAACCGAATCGAAAAATTTACATCACGGTGAATGTGGCCTCTGCCCCTACGGTTTCTGTCCCCGGTATAGAAAACCTTTCACTAAGAAACGCCACTATTCAGCTTGAAAATGCGGGGCTGCAAGTAGGCAATATCACCTATGAATCCTCTCGTTTTCGTAACAGCGTTTTGCGTCAATCGGTACCTGCAGGAAGGCGGGTAGACCACCATACTGCCATCGACCTGATTGTTGGTGATGGACTTGGTACAGCTATGGTTCAAATCCCCGACATTCAGAATATGCATCTTACTGAGGCTCAGAATGTACTTCTTGAAGCAGGGTTGCGAGTTGGAAGTATACGCTTCGAACCCACGGAATCGGTACTTCCAAATACCATTCTTGCCTACGACCCTGAAGATTCTTCTGTTTTTGAAGGTACAGCCATCGACCTGACCGTCGCCGCTAACCCAAGTGAAGAAGAAGAGGAAGAAGTCGGCCCGTTAATCATCGACGAATCAGGCCTGATTGAAGAAGATGTGGAAGAAGAGGATGAATTTGACCCGGATCTTCCGGATTTTAACTAATTATTTTAAGCCCATTTTTATTCGACTATCGTATTAATATTATGCTCTCTTGTACTCCTCCGGTTATTGCTCCATCTCTCCTGGCATCAAACCTGAAACACCTTGAACAGGATATTAAAAATGCTGAAAAAGGTGGTGCCGAATGGTTTCACTGCGATATTATGGATGGACATTTTGTCCCAAATATCAGTTTCGGCCCTATGTTGGTTGAAGCCGCTAATTCCTGTACAAACGCATTTATAGATGTGCATCTCATGATCGAAGAACCTCATCGGTTCATACCCATGTTTGCAGATGCAGGAGCTCAATTGATTACGGTCCACCTTGAAACCTGTACCCATCTCCATCAAACCCTGCAGATGATCCGGGATCACGGATGCCATACCGGAGTGGCGATTAATCCGGGGACCTCTTTGTGTAACTTACAGGCAATCGCAGAGTCAACCGACCTGATCTTGCTCATGACCGTAAATCCGGGTTTTGGTGGACAAAAAATTATTGACTCCAGTTTCGATCGTATCCGATCACTGAAAGTATTGAGAGATGAACTGAAATCATCTTTTCAAATTCAGGTTGACGGTGGTATCCATGCCGGAAATGTCAGGGAAATCGCAGCGGCAGGTGCCGATATTATTGTCGCCGGCAGTAAAGTATTTCAAAACGGAAATATCGCTGCGAATGTTACAGAATTAATCGACCAGGCCAGAGCCGGCTATACGTCGACTTCAACTTCTTAATGATGCTGCTCACTATATGCAAAACCCTTCAAGTGAAAAGAATAATCAGGAAACCAAATCCATTTTTATTGATTCTGTAGACCCGGTCGTTATCCTGGGCCTCCAGGATCGGATCCTCAAACAGATAGACGACGCATTTACCGAAAGCAAGCTTACCGTTCGTGGAAACGAAATAAAAGTAACAGGCCCGCCGGAACAGTTTGAATCCATCGAAGCTGTTATAAAGGAACTTATTCGTCTTGCACGTAGAAACGGAGCGGTAACAGAGAACGACGTCAGTACATTACTGGCGCTTCAAAAAAGCGATCGAATGCTTCGAAAAGTATCGATTTCGCCGGATGAAACGTTGCTCTACACCACAACTGGAACACCCGTTGTAGCTAAAACCAGCAATCAGAAAGAAATTGTAAAAGCTGCCAATAAAAACGACATTGTTTTTGCCATCGGCCCGGCCGGAACCGGAAAAACATATACTTCCGTTGCTTTGGCTGTTCGCGCGCTTAAAGAGCGGCAAGTTAAGAAAATTGTACTGGTTCGCCCGGCCGTTGAAGCCGGAGAAAGTCTTGGTTTTCTTCCCGGAAACCTGAAGGACAAAATCGACCCATACCTTCGGCCGTTATATGATGCATTGGAAGAAATGCTCGACTATGACAAGCTGGAAATGAATCTGAATAAAAATATTATTGAGATTGCTCCGCTGGCCTACATGAGAGGAAGAACGCTCAACAATGCCTTTGTTATTCTTGATGAGGCCCAAAATGCCACCCAAACACAAATGAAAATGTTTCTGACCAGGCTGGGGGTGAACAGCAAGGCCATCATTACAGGAGACCTGACTCAAACGGACTTACCCAAAAACCAACATTCAGGCCTTCGTACCATTCAATATGTACTTGAGCAAATTAAAGGCATCTCTTTTGTTTACTTAAATCAAAACGATGTTGTGCGACATAAACTCATTCGAGACATTATTGAAGCTTATGATCGTTTTGAAAGTAGTAAGGAGTCAAAAGAAACCGATGAACCGGAATCCTCTTCGTAAGTATCTATGATTAAAGCCCTAAGTGAAGGTATTTTCTCGGTCGGTACCGATGGTCGTTTTTTTTCCCATGCAAAAGATGCTCCTGCCAAACGGGGTACACTTGTTGTTGGAATTCACCCTTTTTTAATTAAAAACTCAGAGGTCACGGCCCTGATTGACGCCGGCCTTGGTCCATACGGTCCAGAAGATCATTCTTCGATAATGACGGATAATCTAGCACGACACCATACCACACCGGAAGATATTGAAGCGGTGTTCTGCAGCCATCTTCATACGGATCATATTGGAGGCTTGCTGTATGAGCAACATGGTACGTTTAAATGCATGTTTCCAAATGCTTCGATCTGGCTTTCCGGGAAAGACTGGGATCGGTTTAAGTCCAATGCTGAAAAAAAAGGTCACGACTTTTCCATAAAATGGGCTCTTTACCTTGAAACCTATGCCGATTTGCATTTCATTGAGGATGAACAACCGGAATGGAGCTCTTTTCGGATGGAAACCATCGGCGGACATACCCCGAATCATCAGGCCGTTATTTACGAGCATGACAGCGAGAAAGCATTGATGCTGGGGGATGTTTTGGGACGTACCGAGGCCATAAATCGTTCTTTTACAGCCAAATACGATCACGATGGTAAAAGAAGCCAGCAATTACGTGATTCTTTTTTGAAAAAAGCGCTTGAAGAACAGTATCTTCTTCTTATGTATCATGGTGTACATGAGTCTATGGTATCGCTCTCCGGATTTGACGAAAAAAAGGGATATGAAATCCAACCAGCTTCCTGATATAGATCTTTCGGCTGTAGCTGAAAAAATCAAAGCCATGCTTTGCTGTAAAGGTATTGACAAACCAGACTGCGCTGTCATTCTGGGCTCCGGATTAGGTGCCTTCACACAAAGCCT
>JASCXY010000157.1 GCA_030012235.1 Balneolaceae bacterium ANBcel3
CACCATCGAAAGATGACCATTTTGCGTTGATAAGCTGAAATACGATTAATTCAGACGAAGGAGTTTTAAAACGATGGAATCGGCCAGCATTCTTCCGGAGGCCGTAAGGCGCAGCGGTTCATCCGGCTCCAGCAAACCATCCTTCCTGAGTTCTTGAATAAGAGTTTGCTGAGGCGGGCTCCAGGAATACCGGTAACGGCTGGATAGCCTATCGGAATACACGCCACTTTTGGTTCTCAATCCAAGAAGAATACGCTCTTCCGCCAATTCTGAGTAACTCAACGTTTCCAGGTTCACGGGCGCGGAGGGTGGCTCTTCGACACATTGAACATAGTCCTTCAGAGAAGCAGGATTAGAAAAACGAAAAGCAGAATGATGATCCACCGGCCATAAAAAAGAGTGGGCCGATGGGCCAAGGCCGACATAGTTTTTGTGCGACCAATACGAAGCATTGTGAATGGCCTCGAATCCCGGCCGGGCATAATTGCTGATTTCGTATTGGATAATGCCGTTTTTAGCAAGATGTTCACGGATGAACGTCGCCTGGCTATGTACAAGGTCATCTACAGGCGGCCGGATTCTACCCAGTTTGAACTGTTTTCCAAGACGTGTTGCGGGTTCAATGGTCAAAGAATACGCTGAAACATGATGCGGATTATACGCCAACAGCCGGTCAAGGTCATCTTGCACATCTTCAAGCGACTGTCCCGGGCATCCATAAATTACATCAACACTAAATGCATCGAAACCGGCCTGAGAAACCAGAGCCAACGCATGTTCCGCTTGTTGAGTGTCATGAGCGCGATGCATGAACGTCAATAACTCCGGCTTGAACGTTTGAATGCCCATGCTGAGACGGGTAACCCCCATCTCCTTTAGTCCGGACAGATACTCCGGGTTGATGTCTTCCGGGTTAACTTCCACCGTAAACTCTCTTAACAGATTCAGGTTAAAAACGGATCTCAAAGAGAAGAGGATAGATTGAAGATCCGGAATCTTCAGGCGGGATGGTGTTCCTCCTCCAAAATAGAGGGTGTCTGTCGGGTTCGAAAAATCAGGGCGTTGAACCTCTTCAGGCAGCGTTTTAACTATTCCGGATACATATTCAGGGAACTGCATTACTTCCCTTTGCAATGTGTGTACAAACTCCGGGATGTATTTACTTCTTGTTGTAAAGTAAAAGTCACAATACGAGCATGCCTGCTTGCAGAATGGAACATGAATATAAATGCCGTCGAAGTTCATGATTGGAATTTCCGGGAAAAAAAAGATTTGCGGTCTGCAAGTTAACCGGAGTGTTGCCTATTATCAAGCAGATCAAAACCCACGATGAATACACCTGGTATCAATGTTGTTGGGCGTAGAGCGGCAGCTTATTCTACATCGCCTCGTTCCATTCATCTCTGTATTTTGCTACACCATGAATCGTTGACATTCTGTCACTATTAAAAATCATAATCATAAATGCTTCATCCGGAACGCCCTCCCACTGGCATTTTATTCCATACTTTGAAGCTGTCTCAAATCCAAACTTTGGATAATAGTCTTCGTGGCCTAAAACGATGATAAAAGGAACGCCTTTATTCTTAAGAATTTTGAGGCTTTCATGAACTAACTTCTTCCCGATCCCCTGTTTTTGATATTCCGGCAACACAGACATTGGAGCCAGTCCCATTCCGTATACGGTTTCATTTTGGCATTCTATTACGACGGTACTGTAAAAAATATGTCCAACAATTGTATTATCCATTTCCGCAACAAGAGAAAGTACCTCAGAATCTGAATTTCTGACTTTATCTATTACTATTCCCTCTTGCGGCTGGCCAAAAGCAGCGTCGTTTAAGGATATGATGGCATCAAAATCTCTTTTTTCTTCTTCCCTGATAATCATAATGCACTTTTTTTTGTAAAAAATTCGTTATTTCTCGACTGGTTTAGCGAAAGAATCCTTTTTCTAATAAAAGATCCTGTTATTTACTCCGAAACCATCGTTTTATTTTGTTTAAGAATCACACACAACATCTGATATTAGCGAGATTATATAAATAGTCATTTATAACTATGTCCACATCTTTTACAGATACCTTCGAAAAAGTTTTTTTCGAAAAAATGACATTACTGCAACAACAGATAGCCCCACCCGACTATTCGCAAACAGATTATCTGAAGGCCATTGCCAAAGCGTATGATGCGATTGAAAACCGGCCAACATATATACTCGACTTATTTGCATCCGACTTTTTCTTTGTTTCAGAACGCTATCTGAGCCTGCTTGGATTCAGAAAAAAAACCCGGTTAGATTTCAATTTTTTTATGGATACACTTTATCCCGGGGATTACTGGATTACCACCGATGCAACATTTGATTTTTTAACGTTTCTTGAAACAAAGCCGGTAATGGACCGACTTAACTTCAAATTAGTTACAGACTTCCGTTTCCGAATGCCTACCGGTGAATATGTACGAATTCTGGAACAGATGATTTTACTACAAACGGACAAAAGAGGTAAACCGTGGCTGGTCATGGCTATTTGTGATTTATCACCGAATCAAAATTTAAGTACCCCGTCAAGTGGCAAGATAATCTCTGCGGTCGATGGCGCAATGGTTAAAGCAATAGGCGATTGTAGGTTACAGAACCCTTCACAGAATCTGACAAAACGGGAAAAACAAATTTTGCTGCTTATCTCAAAAGGGTATGCAAGTAAGCAGATAGCCGACAAGCTGAGCATTAGCATACATACAGTTAACAACCACAGGAGAAACATACTAATTAAGACGGGTTGTCAGAATACCTTCGAAGCCATTAAATATGTAGCTGGTGGCTTTTTGGGAGAGGGTGAAAACGAATAAATACTTAATCAAACAAAGAAAAATATTAAACCGCCCGATCTTTTAAGCAGTGGAATCTTTCCGTATCAAATGAGCAACGTTTCCAACAACAAAAATAAAGGCTTCACCGGATAAGAACCAGAGTCTGGAAGCAAGGGAGATGGTCGTTGCCTCAGGAACCGGTACTCCCATTTGATTTAGATAAATAATAATCATGGTTTCACGGACTCCGATGCCTCCGGGGGCAAAAAAAGCCAAAAGGCCAATGTTGGCGGCTAATGGAAAACAAAGTCCGGCAAAGAGGCTAACATCATATGGCACCAGAGCCTGGACGAGGAAGTAAAAACCGACAGACCATAACATCCAGTTGAGCAGGCAGTATGGAACCGTCCGGCGCAACATGGATCGTTCAATAGGTGAGATTTCGGTTTTTGTCTGTATAAAACGTTTTAAAACACGATTGACAAAATTTGGAAGGTGTTTACCAAACAAAATCGGGGTTAATAAAAACCAGATAATGGCTCCTGAAATACCCCCGGGAGAAAAATTGCCAACGATCAAATATCCGGTTATACCAACAAAAAAACCGGTCCATACACTAATAATCTGTTCTTTCAACGATAAAAGAGAAAGTGGAGCAAGCGAGTGGCCACTGTGTTTTTCGATATAAGCGGAACGGCCGAGCAAGAGCCATAATCGTCCGGGGATATACTTGCCAAAGATCGAAAGTCCGGAACTCGCTAATATGGTGCCTCGCCCGACTCCCCTGTACGCTGTACCCAGAACCTTTCCCCAGCAAACGGCATATACGATAAATCCTGTCCAAAGAAATACAACCGAATAAAAAAGGCCTGGAATATAGTGAACCCTGGGTTTCACCATATAATCCGCCATATACAACCCGATCATTAAAAAAATCACGGAAATATAGATGATTATTTTGCTTAAATGACTGCTGATAAATGAGTTCAAAATAATGATCCTGAGAGGTTAAGCGTACAGGCCTGCCTGATATGGATTGATTTAATATACAACATTTATATAACGATACTTTTAAGTATCCGGGATGTGCAGCTATCTGACCGAAAGAGCTGCTATCTGTTATTTATGAAAAGCTTGAACTTTTGGCAAGGAAAGCACAGCAGCGCGTTGTCCCAAAGTGAAACGAAAAAGAGACATTGAAGTAAACAATAAGGTGTTCATCCGGTGGGTAGATGTTCCATGTTTCCCGGATTATGAACAATCCTTGACCGGGAGCCCGTGCTCGTCAATTATTATAAATGCTTAAATATTGTTTGATTATATTGACTTTTACAAAAAATAATGAGTTCTTTGAACTCTTTATGGAAAGCAAAGAAACATACTATCTTCTCATTGAAAATCGTCGTCGCCGTTTTCGTCGCCGCCTAATGGCCGGTATATGTGAAGATTGTGTCTAGTGTTTTTTCCCAGGTTGTATAAAGGCAGAATCTTCGCAGGTTCTGCCTTTTTTTTTGAAAACAAAAAGGCCGAAGCGGAATCGTTTGATCAACAGAAACCAGGTATATATCATGTATAACATGAGTGTTCCTTTTCGTAGTTATATAGAAAAGGTGGTATTTTACAGCGATAATGTACGGTTTTTCGATGTAGTGGAAGTCAAAGGCCTGGATGGGTTAATAAATAAATGATCACTTGCTTCAGGCGGACGGTATCCGTAAGGGAGTTAATCAAAAAAATAAAATAATGAATGATCCAATCGTTTTAGCATACAGTGGAGGTCTCGATACCAGTTTTTGCATCCCCTATTTAAAAGAGAAGTATGCCACGGATGTACATGCTGTTATTGTCGATTGCGTGGGCCTTAAAAGATCTGAAAAGGAAGCCATCCGCCAGCGAGCCCTGGATTTAGGCGCAGCTGAGTTTGCTTGTTTTGACGGATTCCCATCTCTATATGATCATATTCTCTCTTTTTTAATTAAAGGCAATGTGCTGAGAGACCGAACATATCCCCTCTGTGTAGGTGCTGAGCGCTATATCCAGGCAGAACTGATTCTGGAATATGCAAAAGAACAGGGTACGAACAGAATCGCACACGGTTCAACTGGTGCGGGCAATGATCAGGTTCGGTTTGATGTGGCTTTGCGAACCGCTATGCCGGATGTGGAAATCATCGCCCCGATCAGAGATGAAGAGTTGACGCGTGAAGATACGACCGCTTTTCTAAAGGAAAAGGGATTTGACGTACCTCAAAAAACGACGAATTATTCCATCAATGATGGAATCTGGGGAACAAGTGTTGGTGGTACAGAAACGATTACGAGCGAGAAAGCACTTCCTTTTGAAGCATTTCCAAACCTGAAAGCACCTCATGAGCTGGATGACGAACCCGAAGAGCTGACCATCGATTTTGCTCACGGGTTACCCGTTGCGGTCAATGGCCATCAAATGGAAGCTTCCGCATTACTGGAGGCACTGCGTGAGTTTGGCCGCTATCACGGAATAGGCATGGGAATGCACCTTGGGGATACCATTTTGGGAATTAAAGGACGGATCGGTTTTGAAGCGCCTGTTGCAAAAATTCTCTATACGGCTCACCGGGAGCTCGAAAAACTGGTTTTGAGCCAGGAGCAACGGCAGATCAAGGATTCTCTGGCGGATAAGTATGGTGCTATGTTGCATGAAGCCAACTATTACGATCCGGTTATGCGTGATATTGAAGCCTTTTTTAATTCGACACAGGCACGGGTGACCGGAGAGGTTACTCTTTATGCCTGCCGGGGCAGTCTTTTTCCTTTGAAGGCACACTCCCCCTATAGCGCCATGAATAACTCTATAGCAAAATATGGTGAAGAAGCCGGTGGTTGGAACGGCAGCGAGGCCCGTGCTTATTCTAAACTTTATAGCATTCGGACTCAAATATATAATACACGGTCAAAATAAAACTTATACTAACTAAGACGTAGAATT
>JASCXY010000158.1 GCA_030012235.1 Balneolaceae bacterium ANBcel3
CAGATGGGAAACGTTGTGTGAAATTGAGTGTTTTTAAAGGATAATTAACAATATGAAAAAAACATTAATATTTGTATCTATTGGATTGACCCTTACTTTAATAGTAGGAATTGCTACTTTTCAATATAGTCGCTCTTGGCAAAACGCTTTTTTAATAAATCCTATATATAAAATTGCGACCGATGAAAAACTTGTTGCACTTACCTTTGACGATGGCCCATCACAAACAAGAACTCCTGCTTTGCTTGATCTTTTTAATCGACATAATGTAAAAGCAACATTTTTTATGCTAGGAGAAAATATTGAAAAATATCCAGATATTGCTCATGCGGTTTACAACCAAGGACATTTAGTTGGAAATCACTCTTATAACCATCCTCGCTTAATCCTTAAATCACCGTCATTTATCAGAGATCAAATTAAGAAAACAGATCTGTTGATTGAATCATTAGGGCAAAAAGAAGTTATATATTTTCGCCCACCGTATAGTTCTAAATATATCGTACTTCCATTTGTTCTTCAATCATTGAATAAAGAACTCGTAACAGGAACCTATGATCCACCTTCACAATACATTTCACCATATAATGCCCAAAATGTTGCTAATGAGGTTATTAAAAGCACAAAACAAGGGTCAATAATTTATTTACATGATGGGAAAGATACTGATCAAGAGCAATTTGTTGAATCGATAGAGTTAATCATTATAGGTTTAAAGGAAAAAGGATACAAATTTGTTAGATTGGATTATGAAAACTAAAAACACTCAACATCACATAACAGCGTGTACCCGGCTACGCTTCGCTCCGCCCAAATTGGCTCCCGTTGGTCGCCAACTTCGGGTACACGCGGAACGTTATCTTTGTATTGACCAATTTTGATTTATGCGACGATATATGGTTTATCCTTGAAGTAAGGACTCCATTATTATTTAGAGACTGTTTTTAGGTTGGTGTCTAAAAACATGTTATTCGTAATATGCACCCAATTATTCACAAATTAAGGTGTGAAATTATGAACAACCCGTTAACTGTTTCATTCAACACCGCATTCCTGAGAGAAAGTGCCCTAAGTTTGGCTAAAATTCATAAAGTATCCAAAGGATCATCTAAGCCAAGGTTAATTAAGCCTATTTTGGAAAAATCCAAAGAGGTGCTTTTTGAAACATACAAAACACTTTCATCCATTGTAAAATCGGAAAAAGAAATCTCCCCGGCTTCAGAATGGATTCTGGATAATTTTTATATTATCCAGGAGCAGATGGTTCAGATTGGAATAGACTTCCCTAAAGACTATCACAAAAATACCCCCCTACTTTCAAAAGGAGAGCATATTGGTTTTCCAAGGGTTTATGAAATTATACAGAACCTGCTCACGCATACGGATAATGTTTTAGACAAAGAAGTTTTAACGGAGTATATAAAAAATTATCAGGATGAAGAACCTCTTCAGATTGGAGAGCTTTGGGCGATTCCTATCATGATTCGATTTTTTCTTATCCAAATATTATCAGAAAAAGCATCAACAATTTTAGAACAAAAGAAGCTAAAAATAGAAGTTGAAAAGTTTGTAGTAACCATCCAAAAAGAAGACCTTGAAGAACCGGGAGTATACTCCCAGGCAATATCTGCCTGGTTTAAAGAACACGCTAAGAAATCAGGTCTATCTGCACTTACTGAGTTATTCAACCATCTTCAAACCCATGGCCTACTTTATGATGAACAAAAACGCTGGTTCAATTATCGTATCAACCAATATGAAATTACTTTGGAAGATGCCATGCGTCAGGAGGCACAGAAGCAATCAAGACTTGAGGTAAATGTTCAAAATGCTGTTTTATCTTTAAGGCAGATTTCAGAGGTTGAATGGTCTGATTTTGTGGAGGAGTGTTCTTTAATGAATGACATCCTCAAAAAAGATCCTTCCGGTGACTATTCGCAAATGGATTTTCAAACCAGAGACAGTTACCGTAAAATCATTGAAAAATTGAGCAGACGTTCGGCTTACAATGAACTTCAGGTAGCCAACACGGCTTTTGAATTGGCTACAGAACAGGCGACACTCGTTTCAAAAGATTGTGATGTATATATTTTCGGAAAAGACTGTGTTAAACGACATATTGGGTATTTCCTGATAGGCGATGGCTATAAAGAACTCATCAGAAAAACCGGATATGCTATCCCCATGAGGGAACGGATCATTCGTGCATTTGAAACCCACTTTTCACTTTATATCTTGACAGTTTCTGTTCTTTCGTTGGTATTTATTGGGGCGCTTTGGTTAGCTTCAGGAGCGATTGGATACAGTAGCGGCATTATTGTGGCGGTTATTCTCATTGCTGCTTTCCCTGCCCTCGATTTGGCCATTTCTTTTATTAATCGCTTTTTTGCCTTTTTCTTACCTCCTCGCTTGCTACCAAAGCTGAACGACAAAAGTGATGTCCCTGATAATTTAAGAACAATGGTTGTTATACCAACTATGTTGGTTTCAGCAGAAGATGCGTTGAGGCAGATTGAAAATTTAGAAGTTCAATATTTAGGAAATCCCGACCCGGGGCTTCAGTTCGTCATACTATCTGATTTTAGAGATGCGCAAGAAAAGATATCAGAAGGCGATAAATCCATCCTCGATGCAGCAACACATGCTATCCATCAACTTAACCAAAAGTATTCATCTCGATACGGAGATCGATTCTTTATGCTTCATCGTGAGCGTTTATGGAATGCCTCTGAAAATACATGGATGGGCTGGGAAAGAAAGCGAGGGAAGCTCGAAGAATTAAACAACTTGATTTGTGACCCAAGCGCTTCAACTTCCTACACGGTTATAGTGGGTGAGTTTTTGACTTCTATGCAGCTATGCCCAGTACAGTTTGTGATTACATTGGATGCTGACACCAAATTACCACCTGGTTCTGCAAAAAAACTAATAAACACCATAGCACATCCCTTAAATAGGGCATGGTATGACGATGAAAAAAAACGCATCACCAAAGGGTATTCAATTGTGCAACCACGCATTTCATTTTCGCCTGAATCTGCGAAAAGCACAAGATTTTCCAGAATATTCTCAGGGAATGTCGGTTTAGACCCTTATTCGGCAGCAGTTTCCGATATTTATCAGGACTTGATCGGAGAAGCCAGTTTTACAGGCAAGGGAATTTATGATGTTAGAGCCTTTCATTGTGTACTTAACGGTCAGTTTCCTGAGAACAGAATTCTTTCGCACGATTTGATTGAAAGCGCATTTGTGAGAACAGGACTCGCCACAGACATTGAATTATTTGATGACTACCCGAGTACATATAGCACCTTTACAAAGAGAAATCATCGCTGGACAAGGGGCGATTGGCAGATAGCTGCTTGGTTATTTCCAAAAGTTCCGGCAGAGACAGGTCTAACTAAGAATCCGATAAATTTATTATCGAAATGGAAGATATTTGATAACCTACGAAGGTCGCTCAACTTTTTATTTCTAACTATATTTTTCGTTGCAGGTATATTTTGGCTGCCGGGTGCTAATTGGATCTGGGTATTGGCTGCTTTCGGGGTTATTGCATTTCCTACCTACATCTCTTTATCAAGCGATTTGCTTAATAGGCCCGCACGTGTGCGATGGAAACTCCACATGGTTAAAGTATGGGATAATTTGAGAATTCATTGGATTCAAGCCATGTCCACCATTATAATTGCACCTCATCAGGCTTTTGTTCAGTTAGATGCGATTTTTAGAACCTTGTACCGCTTAACTTTTTCGAAAAAATGGCTGCTTGAATGGTCTACCGCTTCGCATGTCGAAAGCCTCAATCAACATTCGTTGCGGAGCTACATATGGGGGATGATTTTTCCGATGCTTTTAGGTCTCGGTATATTCATTTTTGCCCTTTTTACCCATCCTGTGAATCTTTGGGTAGTTACTCCCTTTTTTGTATTATGGTTTAGTTCTCCTTTTTATGTTTGGTATATCAGTCAGCCTTTAGAAAAAAAACCAATCGTAATTTCAGCAGAAGAGCGATCGCGACTTCGCTTGTACGCAAGACGAACCTGGTCTTATTTTGATCGCTTTGTTGATGATACACACGGATGGCTTCCACCGGATAATTATCAGGAAAATCCCTCATTGCCTGAAGCCAATAGAACATCCCCCACCAATATCGGCCTGGCATTGGTGTCCAATACATCAGCTTATAAATTGGGCTACATTACTTTAGGAGTGTATTTACAAAGGCAATTAGATTCTTTGCAGGCAATAGGTCGCCTCGATAAATATAAAGGGCACTTGTTTAACTGGTATGCTACAGGTTCTGGCCATGTGTTGCAGCCTTCATATATTTCTACTGTGGACTCCGGCAATCTTGCAGCAAGCCTCATCGCAGTTAAAGAAGCGGTGAAGGAGGCGATGGCGTCCAAAGATATTTATAAACACTTTTATGGAGGATTTCATGATACTTTAAGTTGTATTGACAACATAGCGGATGAACTAAAATCAGAAATGTCTCTGAAAATAACGGTTTTTGACGAGGTGAAAACTTTTATAAAATCCATGCTTCACACATTAGAAAAAGCATCTGCCTCTGACTTTCAACTAAACGTGAAGCTGTTATTAGATTTAAAAAAAGATGCAGAAAAACTGCTGACCATTCAAGTACCTCAACTCGACAGCTCACTGGATGACAGCAAACTTGAAAACTTTCTTTTCTGGATAGAACGTCCTTTGGAATATCTGAATAATACCTTGGACGAATTACAAAGCTTAACCCAACAGGAACAAATTGATATCCACCTCTATTCTTGCATTGATTTAAATAACTTATTAAATGATGCATCGCAGGATAATCTATGCAAAAACCTAATAGACGAATGGCTCGATAAAGCAGATCAAATTGAAAAACTTACAGAAAACTTGATAGATGAAATGGATTTTTCATTTCTCTACCAGAAAGAAAGAGGTTTGTTTAGTATCGGATACAATCTGGATATCGCACAATTTGACAAAAGTACCTATGATTTATTGGCAAGTGAGGCCCGTATCGCTTCTTACATTGCTATTGCCAAAGGAGATGTACCGGTGGAGCATTGGTTTAGGTTGAGTAGAAGACTCACCCGAATTGAACAAAACGAAATATTGCTATCCTGGGGCGGTACTATGTTTGAATATTTAATGCCGTTACTCTTCTTGAAGTCTTTTGAGGATACCATGATGAACAATACTTGTCGGAATGTAATCCATTGGCAAAAAAAATACGGACATAGCCGAGGTTTCCCGTGGGGATCTTCTGAAAGTGCTTATTATTTCCTCAATATAGATTTGCATTACCAATACAGGACTTTTGGGGCGCCTGGTCTCGGTTTAAAGCGGGGTTTAGCTGATGAGTATGTAGTAGCGCCTTACGCTAGTTTACTCTCGCTCATGCTTGAAATCACCGACCCTATGAAGAATCTGAAGGAAATAGAAAAAGTAGGTGGATTGGGAATTTTCGGATTTTATGACGCCATTGACTACACTCCGGCCCACCTTACAGAAGGGTCAACTTTTAAATTGGTAAAAACCTACATGGCGCACCATCATGGCATGAGTCTCATAGCCATGGAAAATGTACTCAATGGAGATTCTACCAGAAATAGTTTCCATGCTGACCCCCGAATAAAAAGTTGTGAGCTTTTGCTGCAAGAGCGTATTCCCAAAGGAACACCCATCAAAGAACCCCATCCGATAGATGCAGAACTGGAGCCGAGCACAAAGTCTGCTGCTCAATATGTAGCAGACCAC
>JASCXY010000159.1 GCA_030012235.1 Balneolaceae bacterium ANBcel3
ACCCGCCATGGGTGCAGCTGCCTTCCACAATGAGATGATTAACCAAGTGGCGGAGGCGTATCTGGGTTACCGGCAAAAGGAATTAAAACGGCGCGTAAAACCCGACCAATACCGGGAGGAGCTGCAGAAGGTGAAAGCCTACATTGCGGCCAACAATGTTTACGGGATGGACATCAACCCCACCGCCATTGAACTAGGCAAACTGAGTCTATGGCTAAACGGTATCCACCGCGATATGGAAACACCATTCTTCGCCAACCGGCTGGCTGTAGGAAATGCGGTGGTAGGTGCCTGGCTAAAGGCGTATAAAGAACATGAAATCTCACTGGAGAAAGACAATAGAGGGAAAGAGATTAAAAAGGAGTGGTGGGAGAAAGGGCCTAAGCCGCTCAAGTTTGGTAAAAAAGGAATCCTGCGCCGGGAGAATGAGATCTACCACTTTCTGCTGCCCGACAAAAACATGCTGGCCTCGGCGGGGATAAAGATGCTGAAGGATGAGCATGAGAAAGAGGTGAAGAAGGCTCGAAGCTCGCTGAAAGATTTTTATAAACCGTTTCGCAAAGAAGAGCTAAACAAGCTAAAGCAGATTTCTGATAGAATTGATGCGGAACTGGAAAATTACTACCGCTTCATTAAACAACTAAACGCACAAACCCACAGCCGCTACAACATTTTTGGTGCGCTGGAAGAGGGGGAACAGCAAGGGATGAAGCTACGCAGCTACGATGAAAAAGAGAAACTGGCTCAGCAGCGGCTCAGACACGATGCCGCCTATTACAAACTGAAGCTGGTGATGGATTACTGGTGCGCCCTCTGGTTCTGGGATGTACGGGATGCCAGACACTTGCCCAGCCGTAACGAATACCTGGACGAACTGCTGAAAATTCTCGCTGTAAACCCGGACGAGAACCAACCCAAAGGCTTCACAGTCCAGCAAAAACTGCTCCACCACCAGGGGACCCAGCTTACGTTTGATGACCGTGTGGAAGAAACCGCCCGGCAGACCGGCGCTATTATAGAACAGGTTGACCTCAGTACTTTTTTTGATGAAAACGAACGGCTGAAAATTGTACAGTGGCTCAGTACCCGTTACAAATTCTTCCATCCCCAACTGGAGTTTTTGGAAGTGTTCTATGAGCGAGGCGGTTTTGATTTAATTTGTGGAAATCCTCCATGGGTTAAGTTAAAATTTGAACCATCAACTGTAATAGCAGAATACTTTCCTGAAGTTACGTTAAAGGAAAGATCAAGTTTGAAAAACCAAACTGATATCAAGAAGTATTTTGATAAAAATAGCCTATGCAAGAAGGTTTATTTCCATGAGCAAATAGAGGTAGTAACTACAACAAATTTTGTTACCTCTTATCAAAATTATCCTTCACTACAAGGACAACAGAGTAATTTATACAAAGCAATAATTGTCAATGGTTTAGACTTATTAGGTGGAGATGGTTATCTGGGATTAGTTCATCCTGAAACTATTTTTGATGATCCCAAGGCAGGACATTTACGTAGAATGATATATCCCAAACTCAAGTATCATTTTCAATTTAGAAATTCACTTTATCTATTTAGTGAAATTAAAGATCAGAAAATGTATGGAGTGAATATTTACGTAGGGACTGAAGGCAAGATAGATTTTGTATCAATTAATAATCTATTTCATCCACAAACTGTTGATGCTTCTTTTTTAACTCCATTAAATTCAGAAGTTCCAGCTTTCCAAAAGTATAATTATGCCACTGGGAGATTAGAATGGGATTTACGAGGTCATCAAAAACGAATTCTAAACTTCAATAAGCATATCTTACAGATAGCAACAGGAATTGTATCAAATCAGTTGAATTTTAAAGAATCCGGATTGTTAAAACTACATGTGAATGATTCAATAAAAGTTCTAGAATCTGTTGCTCAAGTTGATCAAAAATTAGCGGATAAAGATCTGTTTATAACAGAATGTTGGCATGAAACAAATGATGTTGGTAAACATATTGAAAAAGTGATTAAAGAACCACCGCATTCTAAATTTGATATGGTTTATTGCGGCCCAAATTTATTTACATCAACTACTCATTATAAGAATACAAGAAGTACTGGAAGAGGGAAAGCTGACTATGATGTAATTGACCTTGAACAATTTGAGTTTGAGGAAGACATGAGAACTAGATTTGTTACCACAGATAATGCAAAAAGAATGTTAACTGAAAAAAAATATGGAAAAGAATGGGGCTTAAGCTATCGATTGGCGTTTAGAAAAATGCTTAACCAAACTGCTGATAGAACTCTAAATGGAGGTATAATTCCACCGGGAACAAGTCATACTAATGGGGTGATATCAATTCAATTTCCAGATAACACTCAGTTACTATCAACTTATGCATTTACAAATACGATAATTGCAGATTTTATTATTAGAACAACCAATTCCAATAACTTAACTGATAGTAGGATAAAAGTATTACCGTATTTGGATATGAGAGAATATGAAGAAGAGATTGTAAACCGAGCACTATTACTTTCATGTATTGGAAAGCTATTTGTAGAACTTTGGGAAGACCAAATCGATAGGACTGGCATTCAATTAGAGTGGGCAAAAAAAGACCCAAGATTAGAAGCAATTCCTTTTCAAAAAGAATTAGTGAGGCAAAAGGTATTACGTTCACCTTATGAAAGAAGACAGGCGCTTTTAGAATTAGATGTAATCTATTGTCAAAAAATAGGCATAGAACTAGAATCGCTTATTAGTCTTTACAGAACTGAATTCTCCAAATTCTTAGATTATGATAGTGGAACATACTATGATAAAAAAGGGAGAATTGTTTTTAGTCCAAATCATGTAGGATTATCTGGCGTAGGTGTATCAGCTCAAGAGTTGCATGATATTAAAGATTTTAAGGATGGCGAAACCTACGTACACACCATAGATTCCGCCAAAAACGAACTCTACGGCGGGCAGCAGGTGACCTACTACGCCCCTTTTGACAAGTGTGATCGGGTGGAGGATTATAAGGTGGCTTGGAGGCATTTTGAAGAGGTTTTTGGAGAATGAGAGAAAGAACAAACATTCACTAATTTTAAGTCTATGTACTATCCTAATGACATTGAAAGTATTTGCTATGAAGAAGATCATATTCAAAAAGTACTCGCGGAAATCAAAGCAAATATTCCTGATTATTTTGAAAAGTATGTATCAACCGATGCCGGCCGATCAGCTAATGAAGAAAAGTTGGCTCAATTAGCTGATAAATTTGGCACTTCATTAAAACACAACAAAAAAAAAGAGAACAAAGAGGATGTGTTGGCCCGGATCATGAAGGAATCAGTAGGGAGCTTTGAGTCCGACCGGGGGGCTTACCAAGAGCATTTATACCCCGAGGCACTGGAAGAGTATGGAGAGGATGTAAACTCCTTTAAGAACACTATCCTGAAAAACCAGATTCCCATAATTCGTAAAACCCTTCAGAACAAGGCTGCCAAAGAATTGGATAAGTATCGAACAGCTTTTAATCATTCATTACCCGGAGAACTTTTTGAGACGGTAAATAACATTGTGAATCATGCCGAAAAGTTAAGGCACGAGTGGTACAACAATGCGAAATTTGAACGCATTACTTCTCATAAAGAATTGGACTATCATACCTTTGATCATGAAGACTATACAGCATTGGGGGTAATTGGTGGCGGTATAAAAACCCATTTTCTATTTAAGCTTTATCCTGAAATGTTTCCAAGCCGAAGCAGGGAATCCATTTGGGCTCTGTGGTACTTAAGCGAAAAAAAACCGTTTGATTGTAAAGAAGATTCCCAGTTCCTGATGATCAATCAGGATGAAGGCACTACCCAGCAAAACTATTTCTATCCATATGGGCTCTTTGCTTATTATGCTCTTGAACTCTATCGAGAGCTTCGGTCGATGTTTAAGGTTTTAGGGGTTAGCATTTCGGAATACGAGCGATTCATCATCGTCGAAGACTTCCTATCCTTTGTGGCTCAGCAGCACCAAAAAGAGATTGATGTACTGAAACAAAAATCAGATAACCTGTACTATGACTACTCCTGAGACACCCACAAAGGTATTTGAACAAGAGTTTCCCAAACTCTATCAGGAGTTCCAGGAGAATGATTATGAGCTGAAAGAATTCCAGAATAATGTCATCAATCATGTTATCTGTGAGCCTACCACACTCGCTGTAATGCCTACCGGTGGGGGAAAGTCACTTATTTACTGGATTTCAGCCAGAGCAGCAAAGGGAACCTGCTTAATAGTTTCCCCTCTTATCGCACTGCTCGACGAACAAGCCGAAAAGTTGGAAGAACAAGGATTTGAAGTGTTGGCCATTCATAGCGGAATGGGAGCTTCCGAACAAATGAAACAGCTTAAGGCTTTTGCTAATGGAGAGTTTAAGCCTGATTTCATATTCGTAAGTCCGGAGAGGTTAGCCACCGATGGTTTTTTTGAATACTGTATGACGGTCCAGAAAGACCGAATAAAATTATTGGTGGTTGATGAGGTGCACTGTATTAGTCAGTGGGGATTTGATTTCAGGCCTTTTTATAAGCACATCCCAAATTTCTTGAATCGGGTATTTAATCAGCAATGGCCCAAAGTACTGGGCTTGACGGCTACGTTAAACCCACAGGATCTGAAAGAAATTGCACAGGATTTCAAAATTCCTCGAACAGCCATTTTAAAAGATCAGGAGAACCTACTCCGAACAGACATTGACCTAAAAGTAAAAAAGTTTGCGTTTGAAGATGAAAAAGAGGACTACCTATGGCAGTTGCTTAGCCAATATGAGGGGGAGAAAATTCTTGTTTACCTCTATAAAAAATATGGAAAGAGAGGAGTTGACCAACTTACCGAGAAGGCAATTGAGAACGGATATAAAGCTCTTTCCTTTCACGGAGACTTGAGCAGTAAAGAACGGCAGGATATAATTGGCCAGTTTAAATCTGGAGAAAAGGAAGTCATATTTGCCACTAATGCGTTTGGAATGGGTATTGATATCCCGGATATCAGAATAGTGATTCACTTTATGATTCCGGAATCAATTGAACAATACTACCAGGAGATTGGACGTGCAGGACGGGACGGGAATGGGGCTATCTCTTACCTGCTATTTACCAATAAGAATGTCTCAGTAAAGAAGTCACACTTTATCAATAAATCATTTCCGAAAGATGAAGAACAAATAAAGAGTCTTTTTGAGAGAGCCACCAATAGCAAAACCGGGTATAGGTCTTTGCAGTTTTTTGAGGAAGAAGAGTTACAATCTGCACTTCCCTACTTTCTGAACTCCAGTGCGCTTTCAATTGCGGGAAAGGGGTTTACATCTCTCAATGTTTTTGAGAATGTAGAAAATCAGAAACTAAAAATGTTATTGGACGCCTCCCGAACCGGTATGGTGATCCCATTACTAAAGAAAAGAGCTAATAATGATCAGGGAATTCGAGACTTTTTTGACACCACTTACTCAGCAGTGGTTAATAATCAAGCAAAGTTTAAAAAAAACAAAAAGCTTTATAAATGTTTAATTATAAACGCCGTTGTAAGCCATTTAACAAACGAGCAGCTCTCAGAGATAGAAGACGAAATCCAGTCTAAAAAAAAGTACAAACACGATTTGCTGGATATTCTGGTGGCCCTGTTAGATAATTATGACTGGTCGAAGTCATTGCACCAGGAGATAGGAAGATATTTAGGTGTTCCCAAACACTTGCTTGGTAAAATACACGAA
>JASCXY010000016.1 GCA_030012235.1 Balneolaceae bacterium ANBcel3
TATACCTCCTTGGCATGCCGGTGATGGAACACCCAATATTCTTCCTGCTCAATCGGATACAGAAGGAATATCTGTAGGAATTCACGACAGTAGCTGGGGTTTCTACGATCAGTCGAACGATTATTCGTTTGATCCGAATGCCACCTCTTTCATTCTGAATCCCAATATAACGGCCTATTACGAAGGCCAGCTGGTTTGGGGTAATGAACCCATTGCCATGGCGGACATTGACCCCCAGGCCTCCGGATTATCGGCCAGTCCGACGGAACTCCCGGCGGGGGAATTAACCACACTTACTGTAACCCTTATTGACCCGGACGGCCAGCCGGTTACGGGAGCCCCTCTTTCGGTGTTTTCTTTTGGCTTTTCAGGGGATGGCTATATCCTGCCCGGAAGCTTTACAGAGAGTTCTGCCGGGGTATATACCGTAGATATGACCAGTGACCGCGTGGAAACTGTCGTGGCCGAACTGGTGGTTTTTGGTACGTTACTGGATCAGACGGCGGTCGTTACGTTTGAAGATTTTCGATCCTCTAATTATTACCCGGCCGGACTGAGTTCTGAGCATTTGCAAGCCTGGTTTGATGCGATGGATGCCGAAATGCTTTTTCAGGACATGAATCGTACCGTTCCTGCTCAGGACGGAAGCCCGGTGCTCTTCTGGAGGGACAAGGCGCCCGGACCAACCAATGCGTCTCAGTCGGATTCTTTTATCAGTCCGTTTTTTCGCACTTCTGCCGCCTTCGGGGGCAGACCGTCTCTTGAGTTTGAAGACTCGCAATATCTGGTATTTGACGGCTCGTTTATGGCGGGAACAAACTACTCTATTTCAGCCGCCGTTGCCCGTGGATCCGACCGGGAGTTTAATCCCTATATTGGTGGTAATTCATATGATACCAACAATAACCTGCACGTGTTTTGGTCGGATAATACAACCTTTAACCACCATCATTACAACAACGACTACGATGTGACGGTACCGGGATGGAGTCCATCCAGCCTGGACGGTGAAATCCACTTTTTGCGTTTTTCAGCGGATGAGGGTACACCGGGCAGGGAATTGTGGAGAAACGGGGAGCTACTTGGGCAGGGAGGTTCATCAGAACCGCTTAATTCATGGCAAGGAGCCGCCATGGGGAGGTACATCGATGGCAGTCAGCCTCATATCTATACACAATGGTTTGATGGTTATATTGGAGAATTGATTTTCCATGACAAAGCCCTCTCCGTTTCGGAACGGATCCTCATGGAGAACTATCTGGCGGTGCGATGGGGAAGGGATCTTCCGGAAGCCGTGACAAAAATAACCCCTCCGGGCGCATATATACATGAGTTGGTCGGTATAGGCCGCGAGCAGTCCGCGGATGCCGTAACGAGTACCTCTTATACTTCCGGTGGAATGGGTTTTGAATCAGGAACCGGATCCGGTGCTTTTTTAAGCACAGATGGAAATTATCTTGTAGCGGTACACGATGGAGCAGAAGGGATGTCTGCACAGCCGGTGACCGTGGAGGGAGATGTCTATACCCATTTGGAACGGGTTTGGTATGTTGAAAAAACAGAGGTTAGTCCGGGAGGGGGGATTGTAACCCTGTACATCGACCTGGATGAGTCGGATCTTGAAGAAGCCGAACCTGGAGAGGAATATCGTATCTTATATCGTGCAGAAGAGGGCAGTTTTGAAGATGGGGGAACGGCCGTTGACACAGAAGCGGAGATCGAAGGCCAACTTGTTCGGTTTACCTTGCATTCTGATGAACTTCAAAACGGCTTTTATACGGTGGGTAAGCGATGGCCCTCGTTAGTTTTTTACAGCCGGCAAAGTGGAAATCTTCAGGATTCCGAGACCTGGTCGGTTACCGGGCACGATGGAGATCCGTTTGGCCTTGCCCCTTTAGGCGATGCAGAAATCAGAATTGGTGGTTCTGATTTTGAGGGACATGTGATAACCCTGCAGGAAGATATCGCATTGGATGACTCTGGATCATTGATCGTTTGGGATACGGGTGAAGGCGCCGGGGTGTTGAATGTGGGAGCATTCGTGGTATCCGGAAGCGGAACCTTTGAGTTGCAGGCGGGGGGAACGTTGGTCATCGGATCGGAAGACGGGATCGCAGAAACGGATGATGCCGGAAGCATCCAGACCTCACAGCGCATATTTAGTTCAGATGCCAGCTACGTTTATCAGGGATCGGCGAGTCAGGCGGCGGGCGACGGATTGCCCGATGAAGTTCTCAACCTGGGCATTTCCAATCCAAACGGTGTCATGTTGAACCAGTCTGTGCAGGTGAATGGAACACTGAATCTGGAAGAAGGCGAACTGATACTTTCATCGGGAAGCAACCTGATTGCTCCGCAGAAAAACTATATAAATGGATCATTGCGTTTCTTGAGGGAGCTGACAGGCCATAAAGGGTGGAGGCTCATGACATCTCCGGTTGAAACCAGCTTTGAAGATTTTCTTACGGGGCCTGATCCATCCCGCCGCATTATATCACAAGGGTTTGAAGGGGCCGATCATCCCGATCAAATGCCCAATGTTCTTTATTTTGAAGAAGGTGCTCCGGGAGATACCGTCACAACGAATCAGAAATGGAGAACTCCGTCCTCGCTTACCGAGTCGCTGCAACCCGGAAGGGGGTACTTTGTGTATGTCTTTGACGGAGCGGATGGTCCCGGCACTTCCATTCCTTCCCGCCCGGATGTTTTGCCTTTTGAGATTTCTGCCGGTGGCCTCGAAAACGAGCCCCAGGTGGAAGGATCGTCCTTTACATTTGATGTTAGTCATACGGCCCGGCATATACATACAGAAGATGAAGGCTGGAACCTGGTCGGGAATCCTTTCGGAGCCTCCATAAACTGGGACGATACCGATCACTGGACCAGAGAGGATATGCATCAATCGTTTTATATCTGGGACCCGTCGGCCAATGAGGGACATGGCGAATATCGCTACTGGAATGGACTGGTAGGGAATAACGGATCCTTGCAAGGAGGAAACATCGCTCCGTTTCAGGCTTTTTGGGTAAAAACGGAAAGTGACCAGGCGGTATTATCGGTCCACCCCGGGGCAAAAACCACCGAAGGGGTCTTTATAGGCAAACAGCAAAACAACCGTCCACTCGCAGACCAGCAATCCCGGGAAAGCCTTTTTGACCAGCTTAAAATCCGTACAGAGCATCATGCCTCCGGATTAGGCTCTGAAGCCCGGGTGTTATTTTCGCATGATGGACGTATGGATCCGGATCCTTTGGATGTATATCGGCTTACTCCTTTAGGATCTACCTATATTTCCGCATTTTTTATCCGTGAAGACGACAAACCGCTGTCTGTACATAGTTTACCATATCATATGAACCAGTCGTTTGATCTTCCGTTGTATACCTATGGTGCGATGAACGGAATACCGTTGAGCGGGCGGACCCGGCTCACATGGTCTTTCCCGGAAAGTTTACCCGAGGAAGTGGCTATCCGGCTTATAGATAAAGAAAACGGACAGGAAATCAACATGAGAGAGGAGTCCTCTTATGAGTTTGAGCTTTGCTCCAGAACAGCCTACAAACAAAAAGCCCAAACGCTTGCACACAAAAGAGTTCTGGATGAAGCGGCGCGGGCGGATGAAGTGCTGTTTAAGATTAATCAACCGGGAAGCCCGGTGGTTTTAAATATGCCATTTGATGGTAACGACTCTCGGTTCCGGGTAGCCATTTGTATGGCACGGAAAGCTATACCCGGGGAATTACCGCCGGATCATTTTGCCCTTTTTCAGAATTATCCCAATCCCTTTAACCCCTCTACACATATTCGTTTTGCCGTTCCGGAAGAAAGCCATGTGCGCCTGGCGGTATTTGATGTATTAGGAAGACAAGTTGCGCTTTTGGCCGATGACCGGTATATGAAAGGGCACCATGAAGTCCAGTGGGATGCAGGGCTGTTGCCTTCAGGCGTGTATCTTTATCGGATGGAGGCGGATGGCCAGGTGTTCACCCGGAAAATGCTGTTGGTCAAGTAAAAGGACAGATCGTTTTTGTAGTACAGGTTATCTATCTGTTCTATCTCGTAGTAAAAGGCAGAAATCTCATTTTGGTACCAAATAAAGCGGTTTTGAACGTGTGATTTCTGTAAATTTGCTCTGGTATAAAACGAAGTAATAGTGAGATAGTATGAGATTTGCCGATTACGCGAAATTGTATTTAACGGCCGGAGATGGCGGGCCTGGAATGGCTCATTTCCGCAGAGAAAAATATGTACCCAGAGGGGGGCCGGATGGAGGTGATGGCGGAGATGGAGGCAGCATCATTCTGCAAGGAGACTCCCATTTGAGTACCCTGTTGGATTTACGTTATAAAAAATTCTTAAAAGCAGAGAAAGGAAAACCCGGAGGATCGTCCATTAAGACCGGGAAGAAGGGGGAAGATATTGTGTTGAGCGTCCCTTTGGGTACCGTGGCCTATGAACATGAAACGCGAAGGTTTTTGGGTGAAGTTGTATCTCATGGAGAGCGGTTGGTAATTGCCCAGGGTGGAAAGGGTGGCCTGGGGAATACACACTTCAAATCGGCAACCAATCAGACTCCTCAATATGCCCAGCCTGGTGAACCCGGAGAAGAGATTGTTGTTGAGATAGAGCTTAAACTGATAGCCGAAGTGGGGTTGGTAGGATTTCCGAATGCCGGAAAAAGTACCTTGCTCTCGTCTCTATCTGCTGCGAAACCCAAAATAGCCGATTATCCGTTTACGACTCTGGAACCTAATCTTGGAGTGGTTCAAATGCCGGATCACCGAAGCTTTGTAATGGCCGATATTCCGGGGATTATTGAACAGGCGCATGAGGGAAAAGGGCTTGGACTGCAATTTTTGAGACATATCGAGCGGAATAAAGTGCTTTTATTTGTTATAGACGCTCAAAAAGAAGTAAAAAGAGAGTATGAGATCCTATGCTCTGAGTTGGAAGCATACAGAAAAGACCTGCTGGATAAGCCAAGGTTGATTGCTTTGACGCATATGGATATTTATCCGGATCATACACCGGAAGAGAGCTATACGTTTGATGTAACGTATCTTCCTGTATCGGCTGTATCCGGTCATAACCTGGCGAAATTAAAAGAAGAAATCTGGAAAATGCTCCAGGAAATCGATTAATGTGCGGTAACTCCGCCATTCTTTACGGATATCATCTTGAGAACCATTATTGAAAAAGAAGAGAGGGCGTATCTCGAAGTCAGTCTCGCTCTTCGTATGATTCCTTTGTTGGGTGCGTCCAGAATCAAGCAGCTTTTGGAAGCCGTCGACGATCCAGGGCAGATTTTTGAACAATCGGCAGCGGATCTTGTGAATGTCAACAGAATCGGACCGCAGATTGCGGAAAAAATCGGATCTTTCAATGACTGGAAGAAGGTTGAAGCGATCATGGAGGAGGCCGGGAAGCTGAATGCCGTCATGCTTACTCCCTTTCATACGGCATATCCTGCCATGTTGAAAGAGATCCATGATCCGCCGCCCGTTATTTGGGTGCGTGGGAGTCTGGAAGTTTTACAGAAAGACTATCTTGCGGTGGTCGGAACACGATCTCCGGGAGTGGCTGGTAAAAAGATGACGGTAGTGCTTACTAAAGACCTGGCTCGCAGATCACATCTTGGAATCGTCAGTGGTTTAGCGAGTGGTGTGGATACGCTGGCGCACGAAACGGCGTTGGAACAAAATATCCCGACTATTGCTGTTCTTGGCTCCGGGATCGACTGGATTTATCCGCGAAGTAATATTTCATTGGCCTATAGAATCATTGAAAATGGAGGCGCCATAATCAGTGAACAACTTCCGGGAACCCGTCCTGATGCAGGTAATTTTCCTGAAAGGAACCGAATTGTAAGCGGCATGTCGGCCGGGGTATTGGTGATTGAATCGGGGATTGCCGGAGGAAGCCTCATAACGGCCCGGCAGGCTTTAGATCAAAACCGGGAAGTATTCATTGTACCCCATGATCCCTTAAATTCAATGGGAGAGGGATGCAACCGGTATATACAGCGTGGGTGGGGAAAACTGGTTTTGACGGCTGGTGATATTCTTGAAGAATTACCGGTGGAACTCCAAAAGAAATCAGAAACGACACATATTTCTAATGATAGTGGTGGAATGGCTGGCGGGGGAGTAATAAACCTCCAGATTGCAAGCCCATCCTGGAAAGAGCGGTGTACCAACGATACACAGAAGAGCATATGCCGGCTGCTGACAGACCAAAAGAGAGCTCTCCATATTGATGAGATGGCTGAAATACTTTCTGTAAGCAGTTCAGGTTTATTGCCGGAGCTGTTGTTTCTGGAGTTGGAGGGGATCGTATTACAAAAACCGGGGAAAAAATTTAACCTTGTTTTATGATGAGCTGAAGTCTTTTTTTGCGTATTTTATAGCAAAAGACGATGTTTTCCGGTTTACCTATATCGGGATTTGTTCCTGTCTTTCAATCACACTTTTTTGAGTAACAAAGAGCATGTTCCAGGTTCAACACTGTTTAATTTCGGATGACATAGCAACCTTCATGTTTGCTTGTGATCTTTCGCAATGCAAGGGAAATTGTTGTGTGGTCGGTGATGCGGGCGCAC
This sequence comes from Balneolaceae bacterium ANBcel3, assembly GCA_030012235.1. Taxonomy (GTDB): domain Bacteria; phylum Bacteroidota; class Rhodothermia; order Balneolales; family Natronogracilivirgulaceae; genus JASCXY01. The sequence goes on from JASCXY010000016.1 coordinate 6,599, forward strand.
CGGTTCATCCAAATGAAATACCCGTCCTGAATAAAGCCTGGAGGTTGCTGAAAGAAGAGATGAGGGACAGGGCAAAACAGATAGTTGATGTCCATGGATTGATAACCAACAGCTACAAAGCACCTGAACTGAACTGTACCGATGGGGCCGAGTGTGTTTTTGTAATCTATGGAGAGGATGGCATCGCCCGTTGTGGTATCGAAAAGGCCTGGGAGGAGGGTCGGCTTGATTGGAGAAAGCCCATCAGTTGCCATCTGTTTCCAGTCCGGATTATGCACGTCGGAGAGCAGCATTTTCTGAATCTTGAATATGTACCCTCGCTATGTCAGTCTGGCTGTAGCCGGGGCAAGAAAGAAGGCATATATTTATCAGAGTTTTTAAAAGAGCCATTAATCAGAGCATATGGTGAAGCATGGTTTCTGGAGTTTAGGAAAGCGTGCGAGGAAGTAAGAGTAAAAGAAGGGGTTTCTGTCGTATGATTCGAACTTCACAGTCGATAAAACAAAGTCAGGTATTACAACAACGGCTGTCGCCGCAGCAGATACAGTACATAAAATTACTTCAGCTGCCGACACTTTTGTTAGAGCAGCGTGTAAAACAAGAGCTGGAAACCAATCCGGTTCTGGAGCTGGATGAAGATACGGACAGGGCAGACGAAGCCGAATTAGAAGATACGTCATATGAAGAGGACTATTCCGGGGATGAGAGTAAGGAAGAAGATAAAACCGAAGAACTCACATCACTGGATGATGAAAAAGAGATAGACTGGGATTCCTATTTTAATGATGATGAAGATATTTACGTCCCTTCTTATAATAAAGAGCAGGAAGAATGGAGGGATTTGCCCAAGCCCTACAAAACAAGTTTCATTGAAAAACTGGAAAGGCAGGTAGATCTTCTGCGTTTGGACGAGAGACAGCAGAAAATTGCGGATCAGATTATTGGTTCTATTGATTCGGACGGATACCTGCGCCGCGACCTTGATGCAATTATTGATGCAGTGGCTTTTAATGACGGTGTTTTGGTAACGTATACTGAAGCGGAAAGGGTTCTGTTTCAGATACAAAGACTGGAACCTGCTGGTATAGCTGCAAGAGACTTACGAGAATGCCTGTTGGTTCAGCTTGATGCCATGGGCAGCAATCATCCCAGCCATGCATTAGCTATCGAGATCCTTGAAAAAGCGTGGCCTTTGTTTGAAAAAAAACATTACGATAAAATCCGGAAAAAGCTGAATGTTTCAGAAATTCAGCTTAGAGAAGCTAATCAGATCATTCTGCTTCTGGACCCCAAACCCGGTGAATCTGATGAGTATCTCAATCCGGATCAGTTTATTATACCTGATTTTGAAGTGTATTTTGAAGAAGAAATAGAGGATTCGGACGAGGAAAAGGGGTCTTTTGTTATTCGGATGAACAGCAGGAATATGCCTAATATTAAAATTTCAAGGCATTACAAAGAAATGTGGGATGCTGTCAGTAAGCAAAAAAAGAAAAAAGGCTCTAAGGGAGGGGATGATATGTTTTCAGGGAATAGGGCCGGTTCACACACCGATAAAGAATCCCGGGAAACACGTCAGTTTATCCGCGAGAAGATGGAATCAGCCCGCTGGTTTATTGAAAGTATTCAACAGAGAAGAAATACATTAATGTCCGTTATGCAAACGATTACGGCGTTACAGGAGGAGTTTTTCCGTACGGGGAAAAACCTGAGGCCAATGATTTTGAAAGATGTTGCAGAACGGATACAAATGGACATCTCTACCGTTTCAAGGGTCGTAAATGGGAAGTATGTTCAAACGCCTTTTGGTGTTTTTGAATTGAAGTATTTCTTTACAGAAGGTCTCGAAACGGATACGGGTGAGTCTATTTCCAACAGGGAAATAAAAAATATCTTACTGGAACTTATCTCAAAAGAGGATAAACGAAAACCCTTGAGTGACCAGGCTCTTGCCGAGGAACTTGAAAAGAGAGGGTTTTCTATTGCAAGGCGTACGATAAGCAAGTACCGGGAGCAACTTCAAATTCCGGTTGCACGACTGCGTAAAGATCTCGCGTGATCGGTAGTATTAAATTGCTTCCAAATCTACAAATCCGGCGAAGTGTTGCAGATACAAGTTTGCAAAGATAAACCTGCCATGAAAGCCTTCTGCAAAGAAGGTTGCATTTATTCGCTCTGGGTATCCATAAACTTATAATGCTGGATTCCCTCGATAATCCCGGCGGCGTAATTGCTATCAGCAAAATACACGCGTCGGTTGCCTCGAAGTTTCTCTATCTCCGGGGCATGATTACCAACGACGACGGCCAGCCTTTGGCCATACAGCATTTCATAGTCGTTTCCTGAATCACCGGAAACCAGAGTGTTATGCGGGGCAATATCCCATTTCTTTCCAAGATATTGGATGGCCTTTCCTTTTGATGCTCTGGAGGGGACAATATCCAAATAGGCTCCATGTGAATAAATGAGCTGATAGCGCAGATTGTAATCGGATAATCGCTGATGAATCATAGCGATGTGATCCTCATTGGGATCCATATTATAGCTTATTTTGAAGTCACGTTCTCCGTCACGATCCTGGAGAACAAGAAAATCAAAATCTTTTAGTACTTCCTTAATTTTAGAAGGCTTCCACTGATACGAAATATGGGATCTCCAACCGGAGTCGTGGCTAAGATTTTTCAGGTCAGGTCCGTAATATATTTCGGTTCCGACCGAAGAGATGATCACATCGGGAACAGGTATATTTTTCTCCGCCAAAATTTCTTCCACCAGTTCAAGGCTTCGTCCGGTTGCTACGCCAAAGCCCACCTCTTTCCGGTTTTTCTCCATAATTGTGATGAATTGTTCCAACGCTTCATCATCACCCACCAACGTGTCATCGATATCGGTAATAAGCATTTTGTCCAGGCCGGCAAAACGCCATCCGGGAGCCTGGCTTACGCCATGTTTTTTTGTGGATTTTGTGTAATCACCGATCACATCATCGACCGATTCCAGAAACGAATGAGCATGTGCTTCCCAGGAATAATGCTTTCGGACCCCATTAACACCGTTATTTGAATACTCCCGCCATGTTTCCTGGTCAATGAGTATGCTTTTAATGGTTTCTCCCAGAGCTTTGGCATCACTGGTATCTACAAGCTGCCCGTTTTGGCAATTTTTAACGATATCCTGTGGCCCGCCGTCATCCGGCCCTACGATAGGAACCCCTGTAGATGCGGCTTCAATGAGTGTAATACCGAAAGGTTCAGAGAAGGCAGAGTTCACAAAAACCCCCTGTCGGTCAGCCGCCATACGGAACAACTCAGGGACCTCGGTGGTAGGGTCATGCTTTTTTGGAAGAGCGAATTTCCCATAGAGGTCGTATTTATCCATGAGCAGGAGCATTTCGGTAAGCACTTCCTTTTCATTGTCATCGAGCTGATCGATTTCCTTGCGAATGCCGGCAAAGACAGCTAAATTAGCAATCGCCTGAAGCTCTTTGTTTTCCCCAAAGGCGGTAATCAGCCCCTGAATATTCTTCCGGCTGTCCGGTCGGCAAATTGTGAGAATGAGGGGCTTGTCTTTGTTATAGAAAAAGCGTGCAAGCTCACGGTCCATTTTTTCCCGCGCCTGAATAAACGGTTCGGGTTTATGCCAGTTTTCGTCATGGTCATAGTAATACGGGTAGAAGGTGTCTACATCAATGCCTGGAGGAATGACCGTATATGAAGCTTTGTCAAAATTTTTGTAGAGAGAATACTGTTTATCAATTTCATGATTTGTGCTGACCACCACATGGGCTGCGGTTCGAAGAACATCTTCTTCAGCAATAATCCGTTCTTCAATATTGAACTTCTCCTTCATCTGTTTAAGAGTAAGTCCTTTATTGGACAGAGAGTTTTTTTTGGACTGGCCAAGCGAGTGGCCGGTAAAGACATATGGAATCCCCATTAGTTTTGAAACCTGCCTGGCAACGTAACCGGCATCTGCGTAATGCCCATGAAGGAGATCCGGAGTTATTTTCTCTTTTTTATTAAACCGGATGACGTTATCGACAAACTCGGACAGTGACGGCCAAAGCAACTCTTTTCGCATGTACCTTTTCCCCCCGCACCGGATGCGGACAATTCTGGAATTTTCACCCAGGGGTTCAATGGGTTGCTTATAGTCGGAACTTACACGCTTATCATCAATCAAACGGGTAAACAAATCAACTTGTTTAACCCTGGGGTGTTCTCCAAGAGCTTTGGCAAGTTCTACCACATACTTGGTTTGTCCACCAGTATCGGCGTCCCTTCCAAGTTCAAGATTTTGTCCACGGATGAGTCCGTGTAAGCTAAATAGTTGAAGGTGAAGGTCTTTTTTGCCGTCACTTTTTTGGGATTTCTCTCCTTCTTTTGCAGTTACGTTCTTTGGCACAACGATACTATTTAAAGTTTAGGTTGAATACAGGATGTCGGCCGTATGGCGTTTTCAGTCCATGGAATATCGTATTCGAAAATTATAAGCCATACCTCTTATCTTTTATATTATAACATAAAAAAACGAAATATTGTTCGTTTAACAAAGAAAAAGCTTAAAAATAGTTGGTTCAACCAAGATCATACGAATCGTCTTCGGGATCGTACTGGTTTGGCTTTGTGAATTCAGCGTGTTCAGCAGGAATCACCCTGGATCCGTATCGCATGGTGTAAATATACGTAAACTCCGCACCCAAAAAGAAGACCATGGCATTATAGTACACCCAGACAATGAAGACGACAAATGAGCCGGCTGCTCCATAGGTAGAGTTGGTGGCCATGGACATATAAATACTAATCAGTTGTAAACCCAGGGTCACCAAAAGTGCCGTTGCAACCGCACCGACAAAGACATCGGACCACCGGACTTTGATGTCCGGGAGCATTTTAAAAATGATACTGAACAGCATAATAAGTACCACAAAACTAAATACGGAATTCAGCATTGTCCAGATTTCAACTCCCCCCGGAATGACCGGATCAAGGTACGAAGCCAGTGTTTTCAACATTACTTCCATAACCATGGAGAGAATGAACATCGAAGCAAAAATAAGAATGAGGGCAAGAGCCAGTATGCGGTTAATGATAAATCGTTTAAAGCCACTTACTTCTTTTTTTACCGTAACATTCCAAATGTTATTTAATGATTCTTTGAGCTGTGTAATGATGGTAGTCGAGGTGAAGAGAATGATACCAAGACTGATGCTGGTTGCAATAATCCCGGATCGCGGCCGGTATGCGTCTACTACAAGGCTTTGTAATGTTCGTGCAATTTCTGCACCCATAATTTGGGACATGTATTCTTCAAGCTGTCCGGCGGTAGCAGATTCACCAAAAATAAATCCGGCAACGGCAACCAGTATAATCAGCAGGGGAGCAATAGAAAAAATGGTATAAAAAGCCAGGGCAGCACCATATGTAGGGATATTATCGTCCACCCAGTCCCTTAGAGTATCCCGGATGACGATCCCCGTTTCCCTGAAAAAGTAAATCAGTTTTTTAATGAATGTATTCATAGTAGTCTAAGAAACAACCCCTGTGTACCGAATCGTTTCTTCTATAAAAATACATAAAGAAAGTGAAATCAAAATAGTATTTTCAAAAGGATACCGTAAACTTTACCGTCCGGGCTCCCGAAGTCCTTATGAATTAATGTTATATAAATCCCTGCCGGCCATTTTATCTTGAATGGTACGTGTAAACGGTCCTGGATTCGCAGTATACACATTTATGGAGCAGCAAAAAAACAATCAAAAAAACGCATGGGCATGGATTCCTTCCCTCTATTTTGCGCAGGGAGTTCCGTATGTCATCGTCATGTTTGTTACCGTGGTCATGTACAACCGGATGGGAATTTCCAATACCGAGATTGCCCTGTACACAAGCTGGTTATATCTGCCCTGGGTAATAAAACCGTTGTGGAGTCCCCTGGTAGATCTGCTCAAAACCAAACGCTGGTGGATACTTGCCATGCAGTTGTGCATCGGAGCCGGGATGGCCGGTGTGGCTTTGACGATTCCTCTGCCAGGTTTCTTCCAGCTTACACTGGCTTTCTTCTGGCTGATGGCGTTTAACTCAGCGACCCACGATATTGCTGCAGACGGGTTATATATGCTCGGGCTGGATAAACACCAGCAGGCCTGGTTTGTAGGTGTGCGAAGTACGTTTTATCGCATAGCCATGATTTCAGGTCAGGGAGCACTGGTGATATTGGCAGGAACCATAGAGAGTTATACCGGGCTGGATGATGTGGATATACAGGCGCGATCCTATCCCGGTTATGTTCAAACAGAAGCTATCCATCCGGACGAGGTGAATATTCAGCCTGCAAAAGGAACGTTGGAAATGGTAGTGCTGCCGGAAACCGTTGAAATTGGAACTGAAAACCGGCTTCGTTCAGAAGTGGATTCTGTGGTGGCTTTTGCTCGCAGCTGGAATCTGGACCATGGGTTTAACCCGGCGCTGGAACAGGATCTTCGCAGAGATTCGGAAGAAGCGGATACTGAGGCAGGCTGGTTCCGGAGAAACGTTATTCGCCCGGCCGAGGCGTTTATTTCTTCCCGTTTCGGGCCGGAGGATATCCCGCAAGATTCTGAATACACCGGAAATGTGGGTGTGCTTTTTATCCACTTATCCAGCGCACCCGAACCTGGGGAAGAAGTCGTCCTGAATTTTGGAAGAACCCGGGGAGATAACAGCTTTTCACTTGTCGAAGGACATTATTTTCGATTTACAGAAGAAAACTGGAATGTCCCGGCGATGGCCATTATTCAAATCGACAGTCAATTGTCCTTTGAAAGTGCCGCTCTGTTTCAGATCCGATCCGGGAATACTCCTTTGGCCTGGTCGGTGACTTTCTTTGTTCTTGCCGCACTGTTTCTTTTGTTCTTTATCTATCACCGGTTTATGCTTCCCTATCCGGCTGCAGATAAAGCGGTGAACACGGAGTCCGGAAAGCGTATGGCGCATACGTTTTTCCACACGTTTGTACTGTTTTTTAAAAAAGACCGGATTATTGCTATTCTGGCCTTTTTACTGCTCTATCGATTTGCCGAAGCCCAAATTGTCAGGCTGGCTTCTCCGTTTCTGCTCGATCCCATGGAAGCCGGGGGACTTGCACTGACAACCGGACAGGTTGGATGGGCGTATGGTACGGTTGGACTTATAGCATTGACGCTGGGGGGTATTTTGGGCGGAATTATGGCGGCTCGACATGGACTTCGATTTTGGTTATGGCCTATGGTTTTTGCCATGAACCTTCCGAACCTGGTTTATGTCTATCTATCCCAATCTATGCCTGACAGCATTTTTGTTATAAGCGGCGCTATTGCTATGGAACAATTTGGGTATGGCTTTGGATTCACGGCGTATATGTTGTTTATGATCTATGTTTCGGAAGGGGAACATAAAACCTCTCATTTTGCAATAACTACGGGATTTATGGCTCTTGGGATGATGATTCCGGGAATGTTCAGCGGATGGATTCAGGAACTGATCGGATACCCTAACTTCTTTCTATGGGTAATGATTGCAACCATTCCGGCGTTTATCGCCGCATGGTTTATTCCACTGGATAGAGATTTCGGGAAAAAAGAAGACAGCACCTGAGGGATTCAAATATTGTATAGTGGATGCAATCCCGGGCGGAAAAAAAAGACATGCTTCAGTCATTATTCATACAGAAGATAGGGCTTTGATTTCTCCCGAAAGAGGCGGGCTTCTTCTTCAAATTGCTTTTGTATTTCATCGAATCTCATGGATTGCATGAACCCAAGGCGCACTTCTGATGATCCGGCAACCCGATCGAACATTTGAATCCGGCTGTTTTCTGCCTGTTCAAACGGATTTTTGCCGGGGTATAGCTCATGATGGGCTTGCATTAAATGAAACCCGGTTTTTAACAGATCGGCCTGTTGGTAATCGGTGATGATGATGTGCACTCCCTCCAGCCTTTGGCCTTCATTCCGGCCATAGTAGGGCCTCCAGGAGATAGGACGAAATTGCACTCCTGGCAAGGAATAGCCATTCATCCTGGCTGCAAAGGCTCCGGCATCCATCCATGGCGCTCCAAACAGTTCAAAGGGCAAGGTGTACCCAACTCCTTCAGAAACGGTTTGCAACTCCCCAAACATACCTGTGATGGCGTAAAAAAACGGAGTATCATGACGCGGGATATGAGGTGAAGTCGGTACCCAGACAAGCCCGGTATCATCGAAATGCATCTCCCTGGACCAGTTTTCCATAGGGATGACAGTGAGATCCACCTGTATTCCATCTTTTAGCCAGCCTTCATCGTTGATCATACGTGCCAGTTCCCCGATGGTCAGTCCATGGATGTATGGGATGGGAAAGGGACTCACAAAGGAAAAGTAGCCGGATGTTGCCAGGCTTCCTTCTGTCCGTATACCGCCCAGTGGATTTGGGCGATCCAGTACAATAAACGGAATACCCTTTTCTGCGGCAGCCTCCATAGCCAGTCCCATGCTGCTGATATACGTATAGGATCGAACACCGATATCCTGAATATCAAAGATCAATACATCAATCTCCTCGAGCATTTCAGGCTGGGGTTTACGCGTAGGTCCGTATAGCGAATAGACCGGAAGTCCTGTTTTTTTGTCGGTGTAACTTGCAACATATGCACCTGCATCATAGTCACCACGGACACCGTGCTCTGGGCCGTAAAGAGCGACGAGATTCACATGTTCTGTTTCAAACAGCACATCAATGGAAGGCTGTACATTACGATTGATACCCGTTGGATTGGTAATCAGGCCTGCCCGGAGCCCTTGAATATCAGAAAATTCGCGTTCTATCAGTACGTCCAGTCCGGTTTTCACAAGAGGGGGGGTAGCCGGGCTATGAGTGGGCTGACAGGAGAGGAGAATGATAGACAGTATCCAGAATAATGGTATTCGCGAGTTCATGGGGTGATAATAATAGAGCTGCAGGTAAAGGATTAACATGTATACGAAGGTAAGAGATAAATCTCTAAAAAATGTATTAAAACGATTGTACGGATAAGAATCGGGTTTTTACTTGACCTGAGAATTGTCATGTCTGAGCGAGATTTAGGCCAAAAAAATAATATTAAAAAACTCTATAGATACAAAAAACGGTAGATATTTTTTCCCCAGAGATGAATTTCGGCGAATGGTATTCGAAAATTAGCCGATCAAGCGTTGTTTTTACACTTTCAGACGGTGTACACACTATAACAGTATCAGCTGGAGGATTATAAATATTTAATCAATTTGATTTGATAAATATACTTGTTGAACAGTATCTTTCAGCCAAAGTGGGAAGTGATTCGCAGATAAAGAATTCAGAATCCAAAATATAAGATGGTTGTTTCTCCGGCAGAGCTGATTATTTACCAGTGATTCAATAGCAACCTTTTTCGGAGGGGAGATTCCGAAGAGAAGTACTTTTAAAACAATCGAGGCAATTACATGTTAGCAAAACATCCGCCTTTGGTCTTTAGTATGCATGTTAACGCATAACCGAGTTACTTATGAACGACTTTTCGGATTTACTAATCTTGTTGAGTGCCATTGTCCTTTTTTTATTACTCTCCATTCAGGTCAATCACTTCATTGTTTCGAATAAAGTTAAGCACGTACAGGCTGAAGTAGACTATCACGCACTCACAGTCGCCCAGCATATTATTGATGAGGTGCAAGGGATACATCAAGTAGACAGCCTGCGAGCTTTTATAGAAGGTATGCCTGAGGATATGGTCTTTACCATTGACAGAGTAAGAGATAAAAGAATCCCTTTTGAAGTTGCCATTCAAAAAGAAAGCATTCAAGAATCTACTGAAACATTGCTGGATCTAATGGCATCATCGTTTTCATCCGGTTCTGGCACAGGTGGAGGCCCTCCACCGGGAACGCCTCATGCAGCACCACCGCATACATCTCCGGTAGAAGCTTACCTGATAACCATAGATGTACAAATGAGTGGACAGAATGATCAGGATGGAGCTGTTCGCATGTCCTTTACAAAATCTTTTTAAACAACTAAATAATGAAATAATATGAAGGGTTTTGTCATCAGTGTTTTGGTTGGAGGAGTTTTTCTGGTTTCTGTAATCCTGTTAAAGAACAGTATGGTTCAGCATTCTATTGACTCCGTATATGATATTTCTATTAAAAATGATATTGAAACTATTCGCCTGTTACTAAGTAACGATATGCAGTATGTAGGGTATGGAAGAAGTGCAGAGATAATTGAAATTCATGACTCCGTGTTAACCTTTCGTGCCGAGATACTCCCGGGTGATTTTTTGCAGATATCCTGGGAGTTGACAGATGATGTTCCATCGGGAGTGAGTAATCCGGATCTGCGTACTTTGGTACGAAACGGTCCCATGTATGATGGAACGGCAGATGTTTTTGAATCCACGTTTTTGGTTTCCAGATTTGATATTGCGGCATTCATGGACGCACAAGGGATCTATCCGGTGACCAATTGCGAAAATGGACACAATAGTTGCAATAACATTCGATCTATTTTGGTTGAGGTGGACGTCGAGACTGCAGAAGCAGTTGGTTCGGGACCTGGTGGGGAGGCCCGATACCCCGGAGCAAACTGGAGCCGGCTGTTTCGGCCAAGAAACCTCAATTTGGATAATTAATCATTTAAATATATAAGCTATGGGAAAACCACTTCTTATAACGGTAGGGTTATTATTTATGCTATTCTCTCTGACTATGATGAACATGAGAAACCGGGAGGCTATGGTTTCCGAACGATTGGTCAGCTATTACACGGAACAGCATGCAATGAACATTGCAAATAGCGTGGCCGAGCATGCCCGTCGACATATCATGGCCAATAGTGATAATAACGTTGATATTCCGGCGACAGACTACATGGGTACCGAAGTAACTCTCCATGTTGTGAATCTTGGAATGTTTGAGAAACGAATTACGGCTACTTCTCACTATGAGAACAAAATAGCGGAAGCTGTTATTGAGATGTACCGTTTACCCATTTCGGAATATGCTTATTTTACCAATCGGGAAACAAGCGACGGTGGTGCACCAATATGGTTTCATTCAGCAGACATTCTCTATGGCCCGGTTCATACCAACGGTACCTTTAATTTTATGGGTACACCGACTTTTGAAGGAAGAATCAGTAGTCCCAATTCTCCCGATTATGCTTCCGGAGCAGACCCGGACTTCAGGCAGGGGAGCTATTTTGGAGCTGATTATGAGAACAACAGTGATCAGATACCAACTATTGAATATGATAATATCAGCGATCTTCGGGGCGCTGCTGCTTTATCAAGCTTGAAATTTGAAGGAAATATTGAATTGGAGTTTTTGGGCGAGGATGGAATCAAGATTGTGCGCAGTGATGGAGAAGAGGATGTGCGTAGTTTAGAAGAGTTGTATACGAGCGAAGGGGATCAGGTTGTGATTTCTTCAGATGGAGAAATAACCATTAAAGGAGAGGTTAAAGGGCAATATACAGTTTATTCAGAGAAGGATATTAAAATTGTAGGAGATGTCAAGTATCATGATCATCCCGAAGACCCTTCGGATGAGGTAGAACATGAAAATGTACTGGGAATCGCCAGTGAAAGTGATGTGATTGTATGCAAAGATGCACATACGGTTAATGACGGTTCTGATCTTCATATTCATGCCTCCATTATTGCCTTGGGAAACTCTTTTTATGTTGAAGATTACGCTGAAGGTTCACAGCGTGGCACCCTGCACCTGGTAGGTGGTCTTATACAGGAAACTCGCGGAGCTGTTGGAACTATGCAGTCGAGAACAAACCGATGGGGCCAAACGACGACTACTTATACCGGCTTTGACAAAGACTATCAGTATGATGATCGCCTTGGTGACAATCGAATTGCACCTCCGTTTTTTCCAAGAGCGGAGTCATATACCACGAGAAGCTGGCTGACGACAGTGCGTGAAGCTCCACCCATCTCAGAACCCCCTTTATAAACTATTATGAAAAAGAAGTATTCGTATAATTTATTTGTCTTGCTGTTTGTCTCTTTTTTGTTTCCAATGAATGCTTTTCCTCAGGTTACCGTACATTTTTATGTAGATCTGTCTTTTGAATTGGAGGACGAACAACAAAGGAAGGAAGATATTACAGTATACATTACAGGAGATATTCCTCCGTTTGAGGATCAAAAACGTGTTCAAATGAAACCAGTTCCGGACAAACCAAATCAGTATGTCCTGGATATGCGGTTTAGTCAGGCGCATGAAGGAAGGCAACTGAAGTACAGGTATCACTACCGCAATGGAAACCGACTATTTTCTGAGAGAAGTATGCAATCTCTTACGATTCCAGGGAGCGGGGAAGTGCATTTACGGCCGGAAATGTTTAACACACAAGTAACGAGATATTGATCCGGAAAAAAACCGGATAACTTCTTTGCGCCGGGTTTAAACCCGGCGCAAAGCAAGAGAGCTATTATCCAGAGGCTTTTTCGTTTAACCTGAAGCCTCTTCCATTCTTCGATGCTGGAGCTCTTCCGTTATGTCATCCATCTTTTTCTGATCCAGCGGATAGAGCATCATTAATACCCCTGCAGCCATGGCGATCAGAGCCGGAATCCAGCTCATCAGCATGATAATTCCCGGAATGGCACCCTGAATAGCGGCAGAATCTTGTCCATCGTAACCGAATGCCGTAAGCACCAGCCCGATAATCGCACCGGCCAGTCCTCCTCCAAATTTGGTTGAAAACGATCCGGCCGAATACACCAGTCCTGTGGCTCTTCTTCCATTGGTATATTCAGAGTAGTCTGCAGCGTCCCCTAACATGGCAAAAAAGAGGGTGGGGAAAATTCCTGCAGCAATTTCTGAGATAATTCCAATGGCAAATATGGCGGCGATGTCTCCGGGCCCACAGAAAAAGAGCATGGCATTCACTATGCCGGAAAAGAACAATGCGTAAATAAAGAGTCCTTTTTTGCCCAATTTCCGACTTAGAGGAGCGGTAATCATGGCACCGCCAATAGAGGCAAGCATAAGGCCCACCATAAAAGATCCGGCAAGTAACGGATCGTTCAGATAGTGCGTGAAGTAAATGACCACAATACCCTGCTTGATGGCATTGTAAATATTGAAAAGAAGCCCGATGATAAGCAGAACCAGCCACGGCCTGTTCTTTATCAGGTCTTTAAAATCTTTTTTCAGGTCGGTTTTTTGAGATTCCGGCGGCCTGACCCTTTCCTTTGTACTGTAAAAGGTGATGAACATGAAGAATGATAGGAAAATGGCCATCAGGAACATGGAGTTGCTGTACCCTTTTTCCTGATCAATGATAAGGATGCTGCTTTCGGTGAGGCCTTCTTCTCCGCGAATGATGAAGGTATATTCCTGATCGGCTTCCATGGTAAAACTTTTCCCTTTTGTAGGCACATCGTCTTCTACATGTGCCCAGACAAACAAGGCAATCCCGTCTTCGGTACTGATATTGGCATTATCTACATACCGTGACGAAGAAACAGTTATTTCATAAGCTTCTTTGTCAAGCTTATTAATGTGTACCGAAGGGTTGACATCGCCGAAATAAGCTACCAGAAACAAAAGAGTTCCCTGTACGAGCATTCCACCGGCAAAAGCTCCGACCATTCGAAACGAGCCGATACTGGTTCGTTCTTTATTGTCCCCGGTCATAACGGCCATCAAGGCTCCGTATGGAATATTATTCGCCGTATAGATTAACGTAAAAAGAATATAGGTGACGTAGGCGTAGATGATTTTGCCCGTATAGTCCAGATCCGGAACAAAAAACAGCATGGAGAGCATAACACCTAAAGGTATGGCTGTCCAAAGAATCCAGGGCCTGAATTTTCCATATTTGGATTCTGTCCGGTCGCCAATAATTCCCATGGCAATATCACTAAAACCGTCACTGGAACGGGCGATGAGCATAAGGAAGCCCACGGAGGCCGGACTCAGGCCATAAACATCGGTGTAAAAGATAAAAAGGAACGTTGCAACACCACGCCAGGCGATGTTGGCAGCACCGTCTCCCAGTGCGTATCCGGCTTTTTCCCAAAAGGAAAGTTGGTTGTGGTACAATCTATTCATGAGATATGATAATTAACGGCTCGGGAGAAATACCGCTGCAATGATTGCGTAAACGCATGTATTTCATTCCAACAGCAGTTTTTATGTTCCATAAAGGCCACAACGAGCCATCGGGCACATGTTTATGAGCCCGGCCCTTGATCAAATGTTACCCTGAAACAAAAAAGGATATAAAAAACCTTCAAAAGCGCTTTTTTAGAAAGCAATTTACACCTTCCGCCAAATATACTTTATCTTTTTTAATTATTAAAAAAGTATCCTAAGAAACTCATCATGCACCTAAACGGAGCTTTCTCCCGGAAAAAGTTAAATACAGTATTTTAAAATCGTTTTTAATACTTGCTGGATCTGTGAAAAAGAGTTGTATCTAAAGAATGGCTGGTTGAATGGGTGTATCCCCCATTATAAACATGCGCGGTTCTTTTAGATTTGTGTATATTTGAACCTGGAAAGAGAACCCCATATAGATTGAAAAACAGGTTCGTTATGAATGCGTATGTAAGCTCTCTCGACAAGATTATCGTCATTGGAGATCGTTTGTTATTAAAACCTCGCGCAGAGCAAACTCAGACCTCCTCGGGTTTGTTTTTGCCTCCGGGTGTATCTGAAAAGGAGAAAATTCATTCCGGTTATGTGATGAAAGCCGGTCCGGGATATCCGGTTGGAACCGGGCTGGAAGATGAACCCTGGAAGCCCGGAGGCAGTGAAGCTAAATATATTCCGTTGCAAACGGAAGTAGGCGACCTGGCGATCTACTTACAGCAATATGGCAATGAAATTGAATTTGAAAACGAAAAATACATCATTGTTCCCCACAATGCGGTATTAATGGTAATACGGGAAGAGCACTAACAAAAAGGTGTGCCGGACATTTCTTTTGAAGTACGGCATGCTTTTGCCGTCGAAAAACAAGCTCCCTGAAGTGAAGGTCAAGGCGATGAAACAGGTTCGTCTTAAACGGGACGTGAGCAGGCGGTTTTTAAACAAAAAAGGCACAAAGCGATCCTTCTTTTGTTGAAGGTATAGATTATCGGATATCTGTTTTTCCTGAAATGTCTGCACATTTATTACGTCTGTCTTGTGCCTTTTTGATTTGTAAATGACTTGTTTTTTGCCTTATTTATGACTCAGATTGCATGCAATTCGGATTGTTTATATTTATCGATTATGCCGTAACCTATGAGTGTTAAATTGTCATCTGCGGTGCCTTCTCTGGTTCCAAATGGTTCTGAGTTTAAAGTGCGCTCTGCTCCTGTTTCCATGTTCGAAGCCAAAGAGTTGATTTCTGTATACCGTACCATGGAACTTGTACGCAGACTGGACGAAAAGATGTTTATTCTTTTAAAACAGGGAAGAGGGCATTTTCAAGTGGGTTGTTCGGGGCACGAAGCTATACAGCTTGCCGCAGCCCACGCACTAATAAAGAAAAAAGACTGGGCTGTTCCCTATTACAGAGACCATGCATTTTCGATCGGATTTGGACTCACTTCCAGAGACGTACTTTCCGCCCATTTAAGCCGTGTAACGGATCCTTCCGGCGGCCGGCAAATGCCCTCCCATTTTAACAGTAAAGAACACCGCATTGTTTCTGTGTCCAGCTCTATTGGAGCTCAGTTTCTTCCCGGGCTGGGAATTGCCAGAGGCGCCCGCTTACTGGAAGAGGATGAGGTGGTTTATATTTCTACAGGAGAAGGCGGTACTTCACAGGGGGTCTTTTTTGAACTGTTAAACTGGGCTTCCATGAGTAAAGCACCGGTCGTTATAGTGGTTCAGGATAATAAATACGCCATCAGCGTGCCGGTGGAAGAACAGACCAGTAATAAAAGCATCTCAAAGACGGTTTCCGGATTCGATGCTCTGGAAGTTTTTGAAGTGGACGGCACCGATTATTTTAACTCGTATGCGGCCATGAAAAAGGCGGTTGACCGCGCCCGAAAAGGAGACGGCCCTTCTCTGGTTCATGCGCATGTTGTACGCCTGGTACCCCATTCCTCCTCCGACGACCAATCCAAGTATCGTGATAAGGAGGAACTGGAACGTGAAAAAGAACTGGATCCTATCCTCCGGTTATCTCAAAAAATTATTGCCGCAGGGATGGCCTCTGAAGAAGAACTTGCCGACATAAAAAAAGAGGTCTACCGGCAAGTGGACGAAGATACCGAATGGTGTATTCGTCAAAAAGTACCCAAACCTCAGGAAGCAATGAAACATGTGTATTCGGAGCAGCCTCCTGAGCTTGATTATTTTAAAGGCCGAACGGACGGAAGTGCCATAGTGATGGTAGATGCCATCAACCATGCATTAATGGAAGAGATGAAACGGGATCCGAAGGTACTTGTATTTGGCCAGGATGTCGCAGGTGCAAAAGGCGGTGTTTTTACAGCTACAAAAGGACTGACCGATATGTTTGGGCTGCAGCGATGTTATAATACACCGCTTTCAGAGGCAACTATATTAGGCACTGCATGTGGATTGGCTATAAAAGGCTTTAAACCCGTTCCCGAAATCCAGTTCGGAGACTATATCTGGCCTGCGATGGAGATGATCAAGAACCAGATAGATTCTCTCCGATACCGCTCAAATAACGAATATGCAGCACCGATGGTCATTCGTATTCCGGTTGGAGGTTATATCAATGGCGGTTTATGCCATAGCCAGAATATTGAAGCTACCTTCGCTCATTTTCCGGGATTTAAAGTGGTTTTACCCAGTAACTCAGCAGATGCCAAAGGGCTCTTAAAGACGGCCATTAGAAGCGATGATCCCATTCTCTTCCTGGAACATAAGGCCTTGTACCGGCAAGGGTATGCGCGGAGGCCTGAGCCCGACCATGAATACCTGGTACCCATTGGCCAGGCATCGGTGGTTCGTGCCGGTGCAGACCTGGCGATCGTCACCTATGGTGCTCTGGTTCAGAAAGCGGTAAATGCCGCTAAAAAATTCGCCACAGAGGGATATGAACTTGAAGTCATTGATCTGCGGACGATTCAGCCGCTGGATAGTCAGACGATCCTGGACTCTGTCCAAAAAACGAATCGTGTGCTTGTCCTCCATGAAGATTATGAATTTATGGGGTTTGGCGCCGAGGTAGCGGCCCAAATAGCGGACAAAGCATTTACATATCTGGATGCACCTGTGAAGCGGGTTGGTGCACGTTTTGCTCCTATACCCTACGCATCACCACTGGAAGATTATGTCCTGCCAAACGATAATGATATTCATGAAGCGATCCGTCAGCTGATTCATTATTAATTCATTTTGAATCTGTATATTTGTCGCGTCAGAAATAAACTACCATCCCTATATACACATAGAAATTTGAGTTATGACACAATTTAGAATAGAAAAAGATTCCATGGGAGAAGTCAATGTTCCTGTGGATGCATTTTATGCTGCACAAACACAACGTGCAAAAGAAAATTTTCCCATCAGTGATTTGCGTTTTGACCGTGCATTTATTCAGGCACTGGGGTATGTAAAGCAGGCATGTGCCCTTGTGAATAAAGATCTGGGAATGCTTCCGGCAGAAGTGGCCGATTATATCGTTAAGGCTTCTCAAATGGTTGTTGACGGAGAGGTAGACGATCATTTTGTAGTGGATGTGTTCCAGACAGGATCCGGTACATCTACCAACATGAACGTAAATGAAGTCATTGCCAATCGCGCAAACTTTCTGGCTGATCAGGACGGTGCCGGTGTAAAAATCCACCCGAACGACCATGTGAACTTTGGTCAGAGCTCCAACGACGTGTTCCCCACCGCCATCAGAGTGTCGGCGCTTCTTGCAGCCAAGAATCAGCTGATTCCGGCATTGGAGTACCTCAAGAAAGCTTTTCATGAAAAAGGGCAAGAGTATGCCGATGTTGTTAAAACCGGACGTACCCACTTGATGGATGCTATGCCGCTTACTATTGCACAGCAGTTTGGCGGATATGAGCGCCAGCTTGAACTGGGTATCGAGCGCGTGAAATCAGCTCTGGTTCGCCTGGCTGAACTCCCGCAGGGTGGTACGGCTATTGGTACCGGTATTAACACACACGAAGAATTTGGAAAGCGTTTTGCTGAAAAAGTTTCGGAACTTACCGGTGCAGACTTCATTGAATCGGTGGATCACTTTGAAGCACAGGCAACGATTGATGCTCCGGTGGAAACCAGCGGCCAGCTGAAAACCATCGCCGTTGGCCTGATGAAAATGGCCAATGATCTCCGGTGGATGAACTCCGGCCCGAACAGTGGCCTGGGAGAAATCCAGCTGAAAGCTCTTCAGCCGGGATCTTCTATTATGCCTGGTAAAGTAAATCCGGTTATTGAAGAGTCTGTAACGATGGTTTGTGCCCAGGTAATCGGCAACGATACGACCATCATGATTGGCGGACAATCCGGTAACTTTGAACTTAATGTGATGCTTCCGGTCGTAGGGTACAATCTCAACCAGAGCATTGTACTGCTTGCGAATGTTGCAAGAAACTTTGCCGACCAGTCGGTATCAGGCATTCTTGTTAAAAAGGATGAAATCGCTGACAAAATCGGTAAAAACCCGATTCTTGTTACCGCACTGAATCCGATTATCGGGTATGATCTTGCTGCAAAAATTGCTAAAACTGCATTTGCAGAAGGCCGTCCGCTCAAAGAAGTGGCCCTTGAAATGACCGATCTTTCAGAAGCAGAGCTGGATAGTGCTCTTGACCCGATTAAAATGACAAAAGGCGGTTTTACAGACTAATTAAACCGTATTAAAGTCTTTTCCAGCCGGTACCGGACACTGTCCGGACCGGCTTTTTTTTTACAAAAGATCCTAAGGAAGGTCCTGTCACGCAGTTCCGAACAGGAAAAAGTCCAACAGAATCAGTATCCAGATTCCGGGCAAATATAGCAAGGATCCGTAAAGTACTTTCCTGGCATTATCTCTGGTACGTGATATTTGAAAACGTATTCCGGAAAGGAGAAAGAGAAGCCCGAGTGCAACCGCACCTCCAAGAAAAAGGATGTGATTGACCCCCAGATGATAGAGGAGATAGCTGACGGGCAGTAAGAGAGCCAGGCAAAGAGTTATGGTCAGTGAGGATACATAACCATGCGTATCAAACCCCGGTAGCATCCTAAATCCGGCTTTTTTGTAATCTTCATCACACAGCCACGCGATGGAAACAACATGAGGCACCTGCCAGAGAAAGACGATGAGAAACAAAATCCACGGGATGGGATCAGACAGGGAAGCGGATGCAGCCGCCCATCCCCCTACCGGTGGTAAAGCACCGGGTACAGCTCCTACCATGACATTGGTGAAGCTGATTCGTTTCAATGGGGTATACAATGCTAAATACAGCAAAGAGGTTAAACCGGAGATGAGTCCGGCCAGTTCGTTGACAATAAAAAACAAATACAGAAACCCACTGATCATCATAAACAGGGAAAAAAAGAGGGCCTGTCCGGGTTTCAGATGATTGGATGGCAATGGCCGGCTGAGTGTCCGAACCATTTTCTTGTCGAGTTCCCGCTCGATGTACTGGTTATGCGCGGCTGTTCCACCAGCGATCAAAAAGGTGCCCAAAAGAGCATGAAAAAGGACGGCGAGAGATATTCCATCATGAGAACCCAGTATAAACCCGACCCCCATACTTACCATCACTAAAAAAGTGATTCCGGGTTTGGTAAGAGCAAAGTAATAGGATATAATAGTCCGTATATTATATCGTCCAAAAGTCAGAGTTGGTGATGATTTCATTCAGGATTCTATAGAGATCAAATTCATGCAATCGCTAAAAAGCGTTATTTAATACACAATAAATCATGAGCTGGCGTTCCCTCTTTTCACAATTAGATCGATTTCAGAAAATTGTCCTTGCTGCTATTATCATAACATTGGTACTCATTTTTATTGGTGGACTGGTTCGGGCATCGGGTGCCGGGCTGGGATGCCCGGATTGGCCAAAATGCTTTGGTTTGTGGATACCACCTACATCGGTTTCAGACTTACCGGATACGTTTGATGCATCTGATTTTAATGTTGTGAAAACCTGGACTGAATATGTAAACCGTCTTTTTGGTGTTTTAACCGGTTTTTTTATTGTATTGACGTTCGTTTTTTCATTTTCCAGATTAAAAACGCAGCCATTGGTAACCGCAGGGTCGTTTCTGGTACTGGTGATGGTGATTTTTCAGGGGTGGTTAGGAGGGCAGGTGGTTCAAAGCGGGCTAGAGAGCTGGATCATATCGGTGCACATGATTACAGCACTTTTGATCCTGAATCTTTTGGTCTGGATTTATATGCAATCTGTCCAACGACGGGTAAAACTATTTATTACGGGCTCCCTTAGGAGGCAATTAAAAGTGATTTTGTGGATGCTTTTACTGGTCATCCTTATTCAGGTCATACTGGGAACCCAGGTGAGGGAAGCACTCGAAGGAGTAAAACGCACAATGCCCCTGCTGGAACGCGGAGCCTGGCTGGAGCATACAGGTTTGATAGATCCGGTTCATCGAAGTTTCTCCTGGCTGGTTGCAGGCCTTGCAGCATACTTTTTTTGGTTGGTGAAAAAAAGAAAGTGTCATTTTATGATCGTTCACCTTTCTGTTTTACTGTTGAGCATCGTTGTTTTGCAGATTATCTCTGGAATTGGCATGGCCTATGCTTCTATACCGCCTTTTTTACAAGTGATGCACCTTTGGCTATCGGCTATAATGATCATGATTCCGTTTTTAGCCCTGCTCCTTATTAAAGAAGGCCATGAGAAAAAGTAAAACGATTATTATTTTCTGACAGACACTCCATTGTAAAGAGATACATAAATCAGCTTCGGCTATGAAGGTTATTTCAATTTCATCCGTACAAGATGTCCTGACAACGTTCAAGGGCTTACATATAAAAGAAGACAGTAAACAGGTGATCGTAGAATTACCGGACCTGGACCATGGTAT
>JASCXY010000160.1 GCA_030012235.1 Balneolaceae bacterium ANBcel3
ATTTGGGATCCATATGTCCGTTAATCGGGTACATAGTGGTGAATTATAGGAAAGATAGGCAAAAAGGTGAATTAAGATTTGACAAAAGGATCAACCCAGGCATCGGGGGAACCTGGTACGGTATGAAGATGCCTTTTGATTCGAAATATAATGCAATTAGGAATGGAACTGGGAAATAGTAAGTGGCTTAAAGGATTCAGGCTGATCAAACACGGCAGGCCTGTGCCTCTTTTAATTGAAATTGTCCCCCCGGAGTTGGGGCAGGAGCGGGAGCGAATGCTCCCGCAGTTAGAGTATCTAAATAGGTTAGAGCAAAGAATTGGTTTTGACGGCATAAATATTCCGGAAATCCAGAACGAAGAGAAGAAAGGAGATAAAGGAGAGCGAATCAGTGAGTTCAAAGAGAGAATAGCCCCAAGAGAATATGTGCGGCTTTTATCTGAACAGATAAAGACCACGTATATCATCAACCGTGTGATTGTTAAGGAAACCCCGGAAAAGCAGGAAAAATGGGTACTGGAGACAACCCATGATTATGGGATCAAGCACATGGTTTTTGTAGGCGGAGAATTTCCGGATTATCCCTATGAGGGGCCATCGGTGACAGAAGGAAATGAGATGGTGAAAAAGTATTTAAATCAGGGAAAAGGCCGTTATTCTGCATCTTCGGTAAAGACGACGCAGCTGTCGGTGGGCAATATTTCCATCCCGGACCGATGCGAAGAAGCCTTTGATGAGTCCAGGAGAATGATGCTAAAAATTGAATCCGGGGCCGATTTTTTTACCACTCAAATTATCGCTGAAGCGCAGAAACCTGTCCGGCTGCTGAAAGATTTATCTCGTCACATGCTGGATTCAGATTTTAAACCACCGGTCATTTTTTGGAGCTTTTCACCCATTATCAGCAAAAAAGATATTAACTTTTTACGATGGCTCGGGGTTAGAATTCCAGCTGAATTTGAAGAGGCGATGCTGAAGAGTGATGATCCGGCTGCGGCATCCATGAAGATGCTCGAGCAGGTTTGGGCGGAAATTCTGGAATGTAATGTTGCACTTCCGCAACCATTTCCGATGGGGATTAATCTTGCTGCAATGGGTAAAAGGCATTACGGCCACTGCATGGAACTGGTGAAACGGCTGGATGATATTACTTCAGAATACTTCACTCAGCACGTGGATTTCGAGACCCAATAAAGCACTTTCGGGAATCAGAATAAAGACGCCCGTTCGTGAAGCCCTTTGCAAACACGTGCTTAAAAGCGTACCTTTATGCCGGATATTAACCGAAAAAAAATCTATCTGAGTTATGAGTGTACTTGTTGTTGGTTCTGTTGCATACGATGGTATTGAGGCTCCGGCCGGTAAAGTGGATCGGATTTTGGGTGGATCGGCGACGTATATTTCTCTTGCATCGGGATATTTTACACAACCGGTGCGATTGGTGGGTACGGTTGGATATGATTTTGCTGAGTCGGATAAAAAGCTGCTGAAGGATAAAGGCGTGGATATGGAAGGATTCAAAGTGGATGAATCCGGTTTGACCTTCTTTTGGAAAGGCAGGTATCACGAAAACCTTAACAATCGGGATACTCTTGATACGCAGCTTAATGTTTTTGAACACTTTGATCCGGTGATTCCGGAAGTGTATAAAGGCAGCCGGATTGTTTGTCTGGGGAACATTGCTCCTGAACTGCAGTTAAAGGTATTGGATCAGGTAAGGGGGCCCAAACTGACGATTTGTGATACCATGAATTTTTGGATTTCCGGTTCCAGAGAGGCTCTGGATGAAGTGATCAAGCGTGTTGATGTTCTTATAATCAATGATCAGGAGGCACAAGAGCTCACAGGGGAATCCAATTTAAATGTGTGCGCGAGAAAAATTCGTCAAATGGGGCCAAAATATCTGATTATAAAAAAAGGAGAGCATGGAGCGGTATTATATTCAGAGCAGGATATGTTTTCAGCACCGGCCTTTCCGTTAAAAACCATTGTGGATCCCACGGGTGCCGGAGACTCATTTCTTGGTGGATTTGCCGGATGGCTTTCATGGTCAGACCGAATCAATGAAGAAAATCTTCGAAGGGCGGTCGTGTACGGCTCTGTAATGGCAAGCTATTGTGTAGAGGACTTTGGCCCGAATCGTTTGACGCAGCTTCGAAAGTTTGATATTGACACCCGATATGATGTTTTTAAAAAAATGAGTCAGATTCCGGGCAGATTGTAATGGAGTCCCCTCGTAGAATAAAGCCGTCAAGAATAATATATAAACTGTTATGGAGAAAGTAATCGTCCTGGCCACAGCGAATCCTTCCAAGATTAAAGAAATCAATGAAATGATGGCAGGGTCCGGGTATGTTGCCCGTGCCTTTAGTGAGCTCATCGGAGAAGTGGAAATTGAGGAAAACGGCATCACACTGGAAGAGAATGCGGAAATCAAAGCCCGCTATGTGAGTGATGCCACAGGATTACCCGCATTGGCGGATGATACCGGCCTGGAAGTAGACGCGCTTGGAGGAGATCCGGGGGTGTATTCGGCGCGTTATGCCGGTCCCGGATGTTCTTCGGAAGACAATCGGAAAAAGCTCCTTGAAGCATTGAGCAGCTACTCCGATCCGAAAAAAAGAACGGCTCGGTTTAGAACGGCTCTTGCTTTTATAGATGGAATGGTTTCCAGGCAGTTCGACGGAATTTGTGAAGGTGTGATTACTACAGAGGAGCGAGGGACCGGTGGATTTGGGTACGACCCGATTTTTCAGCCCGGGGGCTATTCTGAGACCTTTGCGGAGATGGATTCCGGTGAAAAAAACAGGATCAGCCACCGGGGAAGGGCTCTGGAACAGTTTCTCGCGTATCTTCGCTCGCTTTGATTCAGGGAAGTTCTTCTGGTTTCCAGCGGACAAACGTTTCCATAGCTTCATATTCGGCCATTCCCAAACGATCATAAATCTGTGCCGTTCCCCTGTTTTCGTCTTCTGATCGCTGCCAGAATTCCCGTTGATCCGTTCCCGGAAAAACAACATGGTCTTTCTGCGACTGGTGTTTAAAAATAGCCCTGCGCTTTCTCAATAATTCATCCGGGCTCAAGGGGACGGTCATTTCGATTTGTTCGATAGGCCAGTCGTTCCAGACGCCTCTGTAGAGCCAGACATAACAGTCATTGAACCAGGATTCTGTTTTGCACCTCAAAAGAGCCTCAGTGACCGCATCCAGGCAGGAGCGGTGAGTGCCGTGCGGATCGGCCAGATCTCCTGCGGCGTATACCTGATGAGGTTTTAATTCATTTAAAAGGTCGATAATAATCTGATAATCATTTTCGCACAATGCTTTTTTCTGAATCTGGCCGGTTTCATAGAAGGGCATGTCCAGAAAATGAATCTGGTCATCGGTCAGGCCACAAAAATGAGCGGCAGCACGGGATTCTGTACGCCGGATGATAGATTTAATCTTTAAAAGTGCAGGGAGGTCTTTTTCTCCAATTTTTCGTGCAGCCAAAAAAGAATGTATTTGATCATACAGTACTTTTGGATCTTCTCCATTACCTGTACACTCCGAGGAGTACGTTTTTAAAAAATCGATATGCCTGAGCGCAATGTCATCGAGAACGGCAATATTCCCGCTGGTTTGATAGGCTACATGGACAATATGCCCCTGATCAATCAGGCGAAGCAGTGTTCCGCCCATAGAAATAACATCATCATCGGGATGCGGACTGAAAACCAGGATCCGCTTGGGATAGGGTTCCGCTCTTTCGGGACGGTTACTGTCATCGGCGTTTGGTTTACCGCCGGGCCATCCGGTGATGGTATGCTGTACCTCGTTAAAAATCCGGATGTTGATGTTATATGCTGGCCCGTGTTCTGTTAGAAGTTCGCCGAGTCCATTACCGGTATAGTCCTCCTCCGTGAGCTTTAAAATAGGCTTGTCTATTTTAAGACAAAGCCAAATCACCGCCGCCCGAATCATCTCTTTGTTCCAAACTACGGAGCCTGTAAGCCAGGGAAAACGAAATCGCGTTAAATCTGCGGCCGATTCTTTATCCAGATAACAGACGGCATTGGGGTGTTTTTGCAAAAAAGAAGCAGGAATGGCTTCCGAAGGAATGGATTCAATGGCTTCACGGATAACCTCTGCTTTTCCGGCGCCAAACGCCATAAGAATAACCTTTTTGGCACTTAAAATAGAAGAAATACCCATGGTAAGTGCCTTTTGGGGGACCTGTTCCACTTCAAAAAAATCACTTGCCGCATCAATTCTTGTTGTCTTATCCAGTGTGACAAGGCGCGTTACAGATGTTTCGGTAGATCCCGGCTCATTAAAAGCAATATGGCCGGTTCGTCCAATTCCCAATAGCTGAAGGTCAATTCCGCCATAGGATCGAATTTTCTGTTCATATTCCTCACAATAGATGGCTACATCCTCTTTTTTAAGGGTGCCATCCGGAATGTGAATGTGCTTTTGCGGGATATCTACATGGTCAAAAAGCTGCTTCTTCATGAACCGGACATAGCTGTGATAGTGGCCGGGTTGCATGGGATAGTACTCGTCCAGATTAAAGGTAACAACATTAGAAAGAGAGAGTCCCTCCTCTCTGTGTAAGCGAATAAGTTCCTGATACACTCTCTGCGGAGTAGACCCGGTAGCCAGTCCCAGGACTGCATGCTCTCCTTTTTTTGCTTTTTCTTTGATGAGTGCTGCAATTTCAGCCGCTATTTGGACAGAGGCTTGTCTGGAATGATTTGAAACTACTACAGGAAGTTTTTCGTATACAGCAGATTTGCCGGCGTGTCCGGGGACAAAGTTATGGGTCATATACTTGTTGATATTGATATTATGGAAATACTAACGCATGCTTTTCTTGACAAAAAGTAATGGGGGGTTATGATAAAGCCAATATTCTTACAAAGCAGGAAGATTCGTATTATATTCGGAAAATGTAATGCGAGCCTTATTGAATTGCAAGAAAGATTACCTTAGTAGCCAGACGAACTGCCGGTAATTATTGTGGAATTAGAATGCAAGGGGTAAGAAAGATGGGTAAGACACAGTCATATTTTTAAGAAAATATTATGAAAAAGAACAGTTTAAATTTGGTGGTAATGGCCCTTACAGTGCTTGTAGCGGCTATGGTCACACCTGAAGCGAAAGCCCAGGATCAAAAAAGAATGGGTTTTCAGCGGTATTATGAAAGGAACGAATTTCTTATGGCTTCACCCGGAGCTATGACTTTTGGCTTGTACGGCTATGATAATCCGGCTTTATTACAAGGAGTGCGCGAACCTGATTTTATGTTTAGCTGGACATCGGATCAAATGCTGGGCGATATTACCCGATGGGGACTTTTTACCGCGTTTCCCAATGCTTCTTTCAGTTTTGTGAACAATGATTTTGCGGATGTGTCTTTTCGGGAATACCGGATTGCTCTTGGAAGTGGCAGCGATAGTTACGCCGGGGGTGTTTCAGTCAACTGGTACAGGGGTGATACAGAGTTTTTTAATTACAAAACCCATCTGACCGCAGGAACCATATTCAGGCCGTCCAGGTATTTTTCTGTTGGGGCGATGAGTTCAGCAACGTTTGATTTCAAATATCATGAGTTGGTCCTGGATCTGGCGATACGTCCGTTTGGGACACCGGCACTGGCTTTATACGGAGATTATGTGTTGGACGACGGGCGAAGAGTGTTGTCTCAGGGCAAATGGTCTGCCGGAGCTGCTGTAGAAGC
>JASCXY010000161.1 GCA_030012235.1 Balneolaceae bacterium ANBcel3
GAGCACGGAATGCTTGCTACGTTAAAGCACTTTCCCGGAAACGGGGGAACCATGCTGGATCAGCACATTGCCCCGGCATATATCGGAGCTTCCCGTGAAACCATGGAAGCAGTCTACCTGAAACCCTACAGGGAGCTCATCCAAAACGTGCAGCCGGAGGTGATCATGGTTGCTCATCTGGAAGTTCCATCTTTGTGCACGGAAAAACATCCGCAATCCGGAAGGGTGGTACCGGCATCTATGTCAGAGGAGATTATTACCGGCTTGCTGAAACAGAAAATGCGTTTTGACGGAATGGTCATAACGGATGCCACGAATATGGGTGGAGTCAATAATCTCTATACCCGGGAGGAAGCCGTCGTAAAAACCATTCAGGCCGGATCGGATATGATTCTGGATTTTTATCCGGAAGATTTTGAAAGAGACTACCAGGCGTTGCTTGATGCAGTTAAAAGCGGAAGTATCAGCGAAGAGCGTCTGAATGATGCCGTCAGGAGGGTTCTTACGGCCAAATACAGGGCCGGCTTACATGCCGATGGAGGTGCACCGGCTAACGAAGAGGATCGTGAAGAAATCTTTACCCCAGGTACCTTTGAGCCTATGCTCAGGGACAT
The DNA here is from genome assembly GCA_030012235.1 of Balneolaceae bacterium ANBcel3. Classification (GTDB taxonomy): domain Bacteria; phylum Bacteroidota; class Rhodothermia; order Balneolales; family Natronogracilivirgulaceae; genus JASCXY01. The sequence goes on from JASCXY010000161.1 coordinate 615, forward strand.
TTCACAGAAAGGGATAACGGTGCTCAGGAACTCGAAACGGATGTTGCCTCTAAAAAATGGAGTTGAAGGGAAGAGTGTTGCCCTGATAGAGGTACACAGCCCTGAGAAAAAGGTGATGGCCGACCATGGCCAAAGCATGCCGGAATATGTGTTTGGTTCTGAATTGAGAGAAAGAGGCGCCGATGTGACGGAATATGAAATCGTGTCGTCTATGTCTATGGCCGATATCCGGCAGGTTTTTGATGAGTTACGGGGTTTTGAGGTCGTCTTCCTGAATTTCTACATCGTACCGAGTTATGGTATTGGAAGTCTGCATCCCAATCTGAACGCCACAAGATTGCTGTATCAGGGATTGCTTAAACAGAACGAGCACCTTGTGATCACCTGTTTTGGCGATCCGTACATCACGGTGCAATGCATCGCTGCGCATACCCTTATTTGTGCACTGGATGAATCTGAAATCACACAAAAGACAGTGTTAGAGGCTATTCTTGGTGAAACTCTCGTAAGCGGGCGGATGCCGGTGCGGCTGGAAGGCTTTTTTGAATATGGAGACGGAGAAGATCTGAATTAAAGCCTCTTTCTCTGTGAGGAAGGTTCAGGGAACGTTTAAGGTGGATATCTTTAAATCAGAAATGCTATCCATTATTTGGGAAATGGGGACAGGCTTTCTATTTTCGGAGTATATAAGCGGCACTCTATTGGAAGCCGGCAGCTACTCACGTTAACAAGGAATTATGAAAGTCTTATTTATTGGCGGGACAGGAAATATCAGCACGGCAGTCAGCAGGCTATGTATTAAAAAAGGGATGGAACTTTACCTGCTGAATCGTGGAAATCGTCCGGTAAATATTGACGGGGCTAACGTTATACAAGGCGATTATCATAATCCGGAGCAGTTGAAAGCGCTGATGGACGGATACTCATTTGATTGTGTCGTCAACTGGATCGCCTTTACCCCCGAACATGTTCAGAGAGATGTTGAGATCTTCCGTGACAAAACAAGCCAGTATATATTTATCAGTTCGGCTTCGGCCTATCAAAAACCTGGCGGACATCCGGTAATCACCGAATCAACACCTCTGTATAATCCCTATTGGTCGTATTCGAGAGATAAAATTGCCTGTGAGGAGTATCTCAACGCACAATTTCGTGAACACGGTTTTCCAGTTACCATTGTGCGTCCGTCGCATACTTACGATATGGTGATCCCGGTATCTTTGGGAAGCTGGGAAGACTTTACGATTATCGAACGGATGAGGCGGGGAGAGGAAGTTATCATTCACGGCGACGGTACGTCACTGTGGACTCTCACCCATTCGGATGATTTTGCCATTGGATTTGCCGGTTTGATCGGCCATCAGCAGGCCTGCGGACACAGTTTTCATATCACTTCGGATGAAATTCTGAACTGGAACCAGATTTATGAAGCGATTGCCGAAGCTGCCGGCGCGCCATTAAAAGCAGTTCATATACCCTCCGATTTTATTTCCTCAATCGATAAAAATCAAACCGGTAACCTGCTTGGGGATAAAGCTCAAAGTGTGATTTTTGATAACTCTAAAATCAAACGCTTTGTACCTGATTACAAGGCCGTTATTCCATTTAGGCAGGGAATCAAGCGAAGCATAGAATGGTTTGACGCCGATCCGAAGCGCAGGAAGATTCTACCGGAGAACGATGCCATGCTGGATCGTATTCTGGCACAATACAAGGGAAAAATGCCTTAAATCATAAAAAAAAGGCATTTCCGGGATTTGGTCATTCACCGGAAACGCCTTTTTTATAGTAATAAACACGCAAGTCTGGCGCTGCGTGTTTTTCTCCATACATCGAAAAAACCGGGTCAGAAGACCTCGTTATGTTTTTTGATGTAGTCAATCACCTCATCCACCTGACAAAAAGAGATGGCGGTATAGGTATCCGCGGCTCCGTAATAGATGGCAATTCGCCCTGATTCGGCGTCATAGATATTCTGGCAAGGGAAGGCCACATTAGGGACAAATCCGCTTACTTCGTAATCTTTCTGAGGGGTAAGCAGATAGTTGCCACAACGATAGAGCACCTTGGAGGGCTCGTCAATATCCAGCAGTACCGCTCCGATGCTGTACACATACCCGTTACAGGTATTGGATACACCGTGATAGAAGAGCAGCCAGCCTTCGGTAGTTTCAATAGGTACCGGCCCGGCACCGATCTTGGTACCCTGCCACCATCCCTGGCCGCCTTTTCTCATCACCAGTTTGTGATTTCCCCAATGAATCAAATCCGGGCTTTCACTGACAAAAATATCTCCGAAAGGAGTGTGTGCGGTGTCACTCGGGCGGCTAAGAAGCTTGTATTTTCCGTTGATTTTTCGCGGGAAAAGCACCCCGTTACGATTATATGGCATCAATGGATTAGGAAGGCGCACCCAGGTTTTGAGGTCTTTGGTGTATCCCATTCCAATAGAGTGTCCGTTAAGATCATCGCACCAGATAACATAAAACGTATCGTCGATTTTTACGAAACGGGGATCATAGGCAAAACTGACCGGCTTTGGGGCACCGGATTCATCTACCCAGGGAATTACATGATCATCAATGTCGAAGTTGATTCCGTCCTTGCTTCGTCCGAAGTGGATATTGGCACGTCCGTTTTTATGGTCTGCTCTGAACACACCAATAAAGGCTCCTTCATGCGGTAATACGGCGCTGTTGTATACCCTGGCAACAGAAGGGGTTGGATCCCATCCGATCACCGGGTTTTTACTGAATCTCCACATGGGTTCGATGCTTCCCGTGGGTTTATCTTCCCAGGGAAGATTTGGTAAGTTTGATCCGATAATAGTTGACATAAAAAAATATTTGAGGGTTTGAAATAAAAAAAGTTTTGTCGGTTACTTTAGATAGGCGACAATGTCGTTGGAATCTTCAAGCTTTTTAACAGGAATAAAGTGGCCTTCGATGGTTTCTCCGTTTACTTCGATCCTGTCCACGCCTTTTTGAGAGCGGTTTGGATTTTTAACGGTGATATTCAGTGTTTTTCCTCTGAAAAGACGTGTAATTTTCAGGTCATCCCACTCTTCAGGAATACAGGGGTCGATGGTGATACCATCGTACTCAGGACGGACCCCCATGATATATTCAATAGCGGCATAATATGCCCAGGTTGCCGCTCCGGTAAGCCACGGAAGGCGGGAGGCTCCGTGTCTCGGGCTGAACTTTCCGTGTGTAGACTGGCTGTATACATACGGTTCAATTTCACGGATTTCAGCTTTGTCGTTATAGCTGGACGGCATAAACGTTTTGTAATACGCAAAGGACTGGTTTCCGTTTCCGCGCAGGGCTTCAGCCATGGATACCCAGCCCTGGGTGTGATTGAAAATGGCACCGTTTTCCTTCATACTGGGGTTAAAGAGTACCGATCGGATAACGGTCAGGTCTTCTTTAGTGTAAGGTGGGTCACAGATCATGATGCCGTAATCGGTTGCCAGGCGCTCTTTCACCTTGCCCATCACCTGATCCTGTCGGTCATTATTACCGGCATGGCCACTGATTACAGACCAGGTTTGCGGATTCAGCCATAGCGAACCCTCTTCATTTTTGTGAGAGCCAAATACCTGGCCGCTTTCACTATAGGCACGTAGATACCATTCTCCATCCCACGCATGTTTCTCAATATGAGTGTTCAGGAGTTCTTTTTGTTCCAGTGCCCAGACTTTTTCATGCGTTTGCCCAAGCATGCCTGCGACTTCAGCATAGACTCCGAGAGCATAATAGAGCTGGAGAGCAACAAAGACGGTTTCACCTCCATGGCCCAGCTCCAGGCAGTCGTTCCAGTCGGCAAGTAGTCCGCAAGGGAGTCCATGTGCCCCGGAACGCTCCAAATTGAACTCAATAGCGCGTTTCATGTGTCCCAGGACAGTATCTTCGCCTTCATCGGCATAAGGAAGTACCTTGGAATAAAAGCCAATATCACCCGTCTCCTTCACATAGGCCGGGATGGTATTAAACAGCCACATGCAATCATCGGAGCGGTACTCGGATTCGTCTGGTTTGGGCATCTCGCCCGGCCGGTGATTAAAAAACTGTACCACGGGCATGGCACCACCGGTGGATACCTGTCCGGTAATCATCAGTTCAAGGCGCTCCCGGGCCTCCTCCGGCAGGATATGGATGATTCCAAGCATGTCCTGTACCGTATCGCGGTATCCGTATCCATCCCGTTCGCCGGCATAGACCAGGCTGGCGGCACGTGACCAGGCAAAAGTGATCAGGCAGTTGTACGGATTCCACATGTTGATCATGCTGTTGAATGCGGCGTCCGGAGTGTCGACGGTGTAGTTATTAAGGCGCGAATGCCAGTACGTTACCAGTTCATCAAAACGCTCTTTCACCAGGTTCAGGTCTCCGGCTTCTTCAACCGCCTGTTTTCCATGGGTTTCAACCTGTCCGATACCCATCACAACCACAAACTCAACGGACTCTCCGGGGTTCAGTTCAACATCAAGCTGAAGGGTGCCACAGCCGTTATTTCCAACAGCCAGAGAGTTGGTACATGCTCCTTTTTCAACCACTTCCGGGTTACGGTAACTGCGGTACGACCCCAAAAAGGCCTCGCGGTCGGTATCATAACCGGTTACGGGAAGTCCCGCTACTCCGAGAAACGTGTGACGGGATGAAGCTTCATTAACAATATTCTCTGAATCCGGTGGCAGGTTTACATTAACCCCATGTTCAATGATATTGTCCTTGACATCCATTTTCAGGATGTACTGGGTGTATTGCAAGTTCACGATGTCCTGCGAGAGATTCCAGTGATTGGCATACTCAACAAACGTAAAAAGGCGCAGAGAACGCTTTTTATTGCCGGTATTGGTCAGTTTGCAAAGCTGATACTCGTAGTCTTTCCCGAGGGGAACAAAATAGGTGGTATCGCTTTTGATGCCGGAGTATTCCGATGCTATTTTTGTATAGGCGGAACCGTGGCGGCACTCCGATGAAAACGTGTCCAGGGGTTTACCGACCGGTTGCCAGGAGGTAGACCAGAA
>JASCXY010000162.1 GCA_030012235.1 Balneolaceae bacterium ANBcel3
ACTACAAACAAAGAATCCGAGCCCATGGCCGTGTTGCGAACAGCGGTTTCCATGCTGGCGGATTTTGATGATGAGGCAACAGTGAATACTCCTGAAGCCAACATGAGAAAATCCATTCGAATGACGGCAAAAATTCCAACAATCATTGCCGCATTCCACCGTGCCCGTGAGGGACAGGAAGTCATGGAACCCCTGAAGGAAGGAAGCACGGCGTACGATTTCCTCTATATGCTCAACGGTGAAAGGCCAGGTGACAGCGCGGAAAAGGTCATGGATGTGTGCCTGATTTTACATGCCGAGCATGGAATGAATGCATCTACGTTTGTTGCACGTTCTATTTGCTCTACCCTTTCGGATATTTATTCTGCAGTAACCGGTGCTATCGGCTCTCTGAAAGGCCCTTTGCACGGAGGTGCCAATACCGCCGTAATGAATATGCTGATGGGGCTGGATAAGGACGTTGATATTGTGGCTTTTGTTAAGGATAAGCTGGAAAAGAAAGAAAAAATCATGGGTTTTGGACACCGGGTATATAAAACCGTAGACCCCAGAGCAAAACATTTGGAAAAAATGTCGAAAGCTCTTGCTGTAGAAACCAATACAGAGTATCTCTATGACTGGTCCACTAAAATGGTGGAAACCGTCAAGCAGGAAAAGGGCATCGATCCTAATGTCGATTTCTTCTCAGCTACGGTATATTACGCCATGGGAATCAAACCCGATCTCTATACCGCTATATTTACCATGAGCAGAATTACCGGTTGGACTGCTCATTTTCTCGAGCAAGCCGAAAATAACCGGCTCATCCGGCCACGACAGCTCTATCTCGGGGAGCGAAACCTTCCATGGACCCCCATTAAAGAACGTTAATGCTAATCCTCTCTTTTAAAAAAGCCACCTCCGGGTGGCTTTTTTAGTTCCCATTACGTACACTCAGGTCTTTATTTTTAAACCGCTCACCCTTACCTTTCGGACACTTTAGCCGTTAATTTTTCACGTGTTGATATGCCTTCTTCTGTTGAAAAAAAACAACGTAACGTATTGCGCTTTCTTCTCAGGAAAGGACGTAATACCGCTTATGGAAAGCTTTACGGATTCTCTTCCCTTTCATCGTACGAATCCTATTCGAATACGGTTCCGTTATGTACGTACGATGACCTGAATCCCTACATCGAGCAGATGAAGAGTGGTGAAAGTCACATTTTATGGCCGGGTATCATTCAAAATTACGCCGTTTCTGCCGGTACCTCCGGCAATGGCAAACATATTCCGCTTAGTGAAAGCCGATTGCGAAGCGATCAACGCTTCATGAGAAAGGTCATTTTCTCATATGTCCGACAGAACCCCAATTTTTTACATTTCTTTCTGGGAAGCCATGTCAGTCTGCCGGGTAATATCGATCGGCTGGATCCCGGATCCAACATACGCCTCGGCGAAATCAGCGCCTACCTCGCCAAATTGTCTCCGGGCTGGCTTTCTATATTCCAGGTTCGCTCTCCCCACACCATGATCCTCGAACCCTGGATCGAAAAGTTCGACCGCACGCTGGAAAAAGCCGTTGAATCCGATGTCAGAAAGATCATTGCAATCCCCTCCTGGGCTCTTCGGTTTTTCCATAAAGCACTTGAAATCACCGGAAAGGATCACATACGTCAGATTTGGCCCAACTTGCGCCTGCTCATCTGCGGCGGAGAAGCGCTTGATACGTACCGTCCTCATTTTGACCGGCTGCTTTCGGGCCTGAAGATGGATTACATCGAAAATTATGGAGCTTCTGAATCTTATTTTGCGTACAGCGATGACCTGAAACGAAAGGATCTGCGCCTGGTTGTGGACAACGGCGTCTTCTATGAATGGATCCCTCATCCTAAAAGGGATCCCGCTGAACTGAAAAAACAAACACCCATTCCGACCTGGATGGTCGAAAAGAAAACCCCGTATGCCCTGGTGGTCAGCAGTAATTCCGGATTATGGCGCTATATGATCAATGATATTGTGGAGTTTACAGACACAAAACAGCCCAGAATCAAGGTTATTGGCCGTGTTTCTGAAGTTTTTGACCGTTTCGGAGAAGCCGTGGAATCGCATGAAGCGCAGAAAGCCCTGGAAAAAGCCGCAGACGATTGTCGCGCTTCGTTTTCCGTATTTACCATGGGTGGACGCATTGATCCTGTTCTGGGTGCTCCAAGGCATTATTGGTTTATTCAATGGGTGGATAAACCTCGTAATATGGAATGCTTTTCCAAAAAACTCGATGAGCATCTCGCTTCGATAAACCGACATTATCACAACCGAAGGAAAAGCCTTGGTATCCACCCTCCTCATATTTTGGACTTGTCCAGGGAAGCGATGTATCAATGGAGACAAAAACACCAGGACCTCCATGCACAGACCAAAACACCCCGCATCATCGAAGGTGAAAAAGAGCTGGAAGATATGATCCGCCTCTGTTCTGCGACAAAGAAAGAGGCCTAATCCAATTTGGCCTGTCTCTGTTCAGCGACCTGTTGAAGGTGCTGTTTCCATCGTTGCAGGTTTGGATAATCCGGTGCCACCCGCTCCAATTCTTCCGTCAGCTGTATTGCTTTGGAAAAATCTTCAGCCGCTCCATAGGCCACGGCTGCCCGATACAGGCTTGTGACGTCCGAGGTATTCATTCGATAGGCTCGTTCAAAGTATATCGCTCCGACCTCTGGATTTCCCCTTGTGGCTTCTTTTTGGCCTATACGCGTTAAAAGTGAGGCCTCGGCGCGGATTTCAAGGGCTTGTCTCAGGTAAAAGAGGGCTTCGGATACTCTCCCTGCATGTTCCGCCATATCGGCCGCCAGAATCCACGGATCCCTTTCATAGGGAACCACCCGTAACAATCCATGGACTTCATCCAGTGCCTTCTGATACTGATTTTCTTCCATGAAATGATTCGCCATATGAATCTTGGCTTCATGCCATTCGAACTTTTCCATGACATATTCGTGTGCCAGCTGATCTACGCGGCCCGTTGGTTCAAAAACAAAGGGGTATCCTCGTGGATCGGGCTCATTAACGAACGGCCAGCTGTTTTTCATCACACGAACGCGATGCTCCGCTATGGCATGGTCGAATTCTGTTAAAAACATCTGCGCTCTGTATATATTTCCATCCTGCAACCGGCTCAAATCCGCCTGTAACTCCGGTAACAGGCTTTCAGCCATCGCATCAAAGAAGGCTTCAGCCAACAGCGCATATCCTTCGCTGTTTGGATGCAAATGCTCCAGCATTAGATCAAATCCTATTATTCCATTTCGGGCTTTTTCCAACATGCGTTCTTTGTAGGGTACATACACGGCTCCATACTCTTCCGCCTTATCTTTTATAATGTCTTTAAAGGCCGACGGAGCACGAAAACGAAGGGCATCCAGATCTCTTGCATAGCGGAAATGCTCCAGGGCCTCTTCGTATCGCCCCTGCTGATACAGGGCTTTGGCATCATCATATACCGACTGAGCCGCCGGATGATCTTCGGTTTCAACTGAATGAAACGGGGCATGGTCTTTCAGGTTGCTGGCCAGGCTGGCTATGAACACCGGAACCCCTTCCGATTGCCAGTTTTTAAGCAGATTGGATAAATTGCTCTTATACTGTCTTTTCCCGGCACGATATAAACGACTGTCCAGTGGGATCATATTCTCCCGAACCATCCGCTCCATCAACATGCCGTCTCTTTCCTGAGATGCTCCGCCGCCGGTCAACGTGCCTGCTTTCTGAATAAGCTGCTGGATACCCTGGAATAGAGCGAGGCGCTGAACTCGAAGATAAAATCGAACCAGTCCCGGAAAGGTAGCAATTCGTTCAGAGGAAGCGACTCCCATGGCTCCGTAGTACTCATTTTGACCGGAATAGATTAAAAGGGCATCCGGCTGCTGTTCTTTCAGCTCTCTGTACATATCATAGAGCGTATAGGTATTGGTAGCCGTTATTCCCAAATTGACTACTTCCACGTGTTTTTCGGGCAGAACATCTCTGAGCATGTCCTGAAGAGCCAGTGAAAACACTCCGTTAAAGGCATAGGGATAGCTCTCTGTGGTGGATGCTCCGAGAACAAATACCCTGAATCCGTTTTCAGGCTTTTCGCTTAGAAATACATTCCCCCTTCCTGCGGTGAAGGTACTGGTCTGAGAGAAAAATTTCAGATGGTAGTCGGGATTTAATTGTCCATACTTGCCCTGATGCCTTTCCGGAAAGATGAACAGAGGCTCTGTTTTACCAAAACCCGCCAAACGGAGCATACCTTCGGCTGCTACAAAGAAAAATAATGGTATGAGCAGCATAATCAGCGTGAATACGACTTTCTTTTTCGCATCCAGCTCTTTTTCTGGTTTACGGGAATCCAGATAGTCGCTGATCTCTTCTTCGGACACCTTGAGCGTCCGGGCCATTTTTGAAACGCTCTGTTTCCTGTAGTGCTGATCTATGTACTTCTTTTGTTTTACTTTAAGAGCCATACGTGTTTTTCCCTAATACCGGCTTCTTTTGAATGTTTCTTTTTCCGGCCGGATGAACTCCACGGACTTTCTGCCTACCACGGATGTTCAAAATGTTTTTTCTCAAAGGTTTCTTCTCTTTCCCTGAACATACTTTTCGGCCTGTTTTCCAGGATCACCGGCTTCTCTTTCCGGAAAATTCGAGCCATCAGCGCAACCGGGAATAAAACCAGATAGAAAATCAGAGAAAGCAGAATATTCGGTATGATATACCCCAAAATTTTAGCCAGTAACATCCATGCTGCATGAATTCCCTGAGCGATCCTTGAAACGAAGACACTCAGAAGGCCAAGCACAATGGTACCCGTCAATACGTTTTCCCAACCGGTAAAATAATAGAGAAGCAATAACGCCGAGACAATCGTAAGTACGGTTCGGTAATGCGCTGCGGTTCCGGCCATGTTCAGAAAATGGAATAGATAAACGGTGCAATGGGACTATTGCTTCCAAATACGATAAGCAGCCCGAAAAAGAGTATGACGAGAATGATTGGAAGCAGCCAGTACTTCTTACGTTCTCTGATAAACATCCAAAGGTCTACAAGATATTCCATGCGTTTAATTGGTGTTCGGGGAATAAAAGATTCCGGTAACATCCTTTGAACTACCGGAATAGTTTAAATATATCATGCTTGTCAATCGGGTGCAAAGGTACGATTCCATTTCTCCCGGTTACCGGCATCGGGTTGCTCTTCTTTCAAAAACAGATAGGAGCCTATGACACAGACATCCATTTCAGTGGCCATAAAGCACCTATAGGCATCTTCGGGGGTACATACCATCGGCTCTCCGCGGACATTAAAGCTCGTATTCACCACCAGTCCGCAGCCGGTCAGCGTCCGGAAGGCCTCAATTAACTTCCAGTAAAGCGGATTATCCGCTTTTGACACCGTTTGGATCCGTGCAGAAAAGTCCACGTGCGTTATGGCCTGAAGCGAACTTCTCTTACTGTACAATTTTTCGTACATGGGGCGCTGCTTATAATCATCCGGGAGTATTGCGCGATGCTTTTCTTTCACAGGGACGGTCAGCAGCATATACGGGGATTCGCTCTCAACATCAAAATATTCAGAGGCATGCTCTACAAGTACCGATGGCGCAAATGGCCGAAAGCCTTC
>JASCXY010000163.1 GCA_030012235.1 Balneolaceae bacterium ANBcel3
GGGCTTTATCCCTCCAAAACGTATTTATGAGGGTGTAATCCGTTTCCCCGTTTCCGGTTAAGTCACCCACAGGTGTTCTCGCAGCCTCCCAAAAGGAGTGCCTTGTTGCACTAAAAGCAACATCTCTGACATTTTCTGCTTGAAATTCCCAGGCAAGGAGCCGGCCTTCTGCTATGTTTCCTGAGGGTTCTCGCTTTGTCCGATGCTTTTCATAAGATAGCGTAGCAGGTTTGTCCGGGTCATCATCATACACCATAACCGGTTCATCGCTGTTCCATGCCTCCATCCACCTGCTGTACACCCCGGGGCTTAAAACCTCTTCGGGATTAAGAAAGTCTCCGGTAGCCATAACCAGCCAGTTTTCCGGAGCAAATAAAGTCAGATGATAATCAGCAAAACCATGATAAAACTCAGCCTGTCCCAAAAACGGATCCGGATGCCATCCAACCACATCATCGTATACTACCATGTGCGGATACCAGTATCCCAGATAGAACAGATTGTCTCTGCTGTGCCCCATCCTGCCACCGGCTCCGCGTTGAGGGATTTTGAAGGAAAAATCCATAGAAAGCGATGTGCTATCCGAAGGGATCAGCGGTTCTGGTAAAAAAACCACCATCCTTGTCCCATCGATCAGATAACCGTGTCCATGGTCAATATTTTGTTCCAAAGACTTCGCCTGTGCTGCCACATTATCAATATGCATCCCACCGGTTATTTCAGTCGGACGAAGTTTAGGAGCCTCTTCAGAATGGATATTTTGAACAAGCTCAAGCTGGAGTTCATTCAATGTATCCGGTGAGTGGTTAAAGTAGGTAATGTCAACCGTTCCTGATAGCGTATACGATTCCGGTTCGAGATAGGCCTCAATCGAATATTCCGTAAACTGTTGCCAGTATGCGGGTCCCGGCCTTCCGTCACACGTACGAACTTCATCCATGATGGATTGTTCGTAAGCAAGCGGGCGCTTGATTTCACCAGGCAGAGGTCTGGCATCTTTTTCAGAAAAAAAACCCGAATGCACCGTTGAGCAGGAATAAAGCAAAACGATTGCAAGGGTTGCAAAAATAAGATTTTTCATAAGGTGTAATAGGTAGATAACCAGGCTGGATGGAATCCTCACGATGATCGATCAAGCTCTTCAGGATGAATTCCTAATTTTGCCTGCATGTCTTCCAGGCTGATATTCTGTGTTTCCGGCATCAGTTTCCAGACAAAAATAAGTTGGAGTATCATCATAATAAAGAAGAAAGCAAAAATCGGCCCTCCTCCAAACTTATCGACAAAAAAGACAAAATTCGAAGCCACTATTGCGGCAAAAACCCAATGCGTACTGCTTCCGAGAGAGTTTCCGAATGAACGAACCGAATTTGGAAAGATCTCTGATACAAAAACCCAAATAACGGTCCCCTGTCCAATGGCATGAGCAGCAATAAACAGAAAGAAAAGCACCGGTACCATGATGCCTTCAAAAGACTCTGTAAAAAATATGTAACTAATGGAAGACAGAGCTATTAAATACCCAAAAGACCCTATGTACATCAAAAAACGGCGTCCGAACCGGTCGATTAAAACAAGTCCGATCATAGTAAAGAGCAAGTTGACCAGTCCAATTCCAACGGTTGACAAAAGGGCCGCATCAGCACCCATTCCCGCAAGGCTGAATATTCTCGGAGCAAAATATATGACGGCATTAATTCCGGACAACTGATTAAAAAAGGCAAAAGCAAAGGCCAGAAATATCGGAAAAGAGAGCCTTTTCGTTAAGAAATCACGTATACCGGATGCCCGGCCTTTATGTTCATCACTTGCATGAATTTGCCGGATCTCAGCCTCAGGATCCTCAGAAATAATAGAGAGAATCTTCCGGGCTTCGTCTATTTTTCCTTTTGCAACGATAAGCCAGCGAGGGCTTTCCGGCAACTGGAATGTTAGGATCAAAAATACCGAGGCCGGCAGCACTTCCACTCCCAGCATCCATCTCCACGACTCCTCGTGACCCGTGCCAATCATCCAGTTGGAGAAATAGGCAATCAGGATTCCAAAAACGATATTAAACTGAAAAAGTGCGGTCAGGCGGCCGCGGACACGGGCGGGGGAAATTTCACTGATGTACATGGGGGCCACTACCGAGGATGCTCCGATGCTTAATCCACCGATAAATCTGAAAAACATAAGCCAATAGACCGATGGCGACAGTGCCGAACCGATCGCAGATATCAGGAAAAAAGCAGCGATCCAAACCAAAGATTTCTTCCGTCCGAAGTATTGCGCCGGATATCCTCCAAACAGTGCACCGATGACGGTACCATATAAGGCCATTCCCACCATCTGGCCAATCATAATATCGCTCAAGTTCCAGTAGCGCTGGATACTTTGTTCTCCGCCGGAGATAACCGCTGTATCAAATCCAAATAAAAAGCCACCAAGAGCCGATGCAACAGCCCAAAAGATAATCTTTTTTGATTTCATTTTATCATCCATTCAATAAGCCTTTGAATATCATATTCAAAAGCACTTCCCTGTTAACGTTATTCCAATGTAGAAAATAATACTCAATATAGGACACGTTAACAAAAGAAACCCCGGACCATGGATGATCAGTCTTCTTTTCGTTCATTCCCAATAACCTGAACAACGATATGGCGCTCTCTCGGACGATTATCGTGATCCAGTAAAACAATCTGCTGCCAGGTCCCAAGGATACAAAAACCATCGCGGACCGGTACCGTGATCCCTGGCCCCATAAAGGTTGCACGGATATGTGAAAAACCGTTGTCATCGCCCCAGGTTTGTGAATGATGTGAATTCATCTCTTTGGATGCGAAGTCTTCCAATTTTTCCTGGATATCTTTGACCAGCGCCGGCTCAAACTCCATGGTTGATATAGACGCTGTTGAGCCCACGGCAAATATATGACAGAAACCCTCAGCCACTCCTGATTCCTTAATAATTTTCTGAACTTCGGCGGTCAAGTTGTGAATATCAGAAAAGCCTTTCGTCTTTTTAAAGATATCTCTTGTTTTTAGAATCATGACACTACCTCATTAAGTGTTCATTTGTAATTCTCCCTGATCAAAACTCACTTCCGGTTCAGGCGAAACGCCTTCCGAACCCAGCCAATAAGCCGGGCGATAGCAGGCAGCAAACGTGTTCTTCCAACCGGCCTGTTTTTATCCTTTGCCTCATACTCCTCCAACAGGCTCCGAACCTCGTCACGTCCAAAGAGCATGGCAAAATGTACCGGTTTCATACCTCCGCCATTATCGGCGTGAATATCTGCTCCTGCGCGCAAAAGTCGTTCTGAAATAGCAACATACCCTTTAAATGCTACGCCTGCAAGAGGAGATTGCCCTCTGTCGTTCACCCGATTCACATCGGCACCAAGATCTATCAGCATTTGTGTGGTATCAAGGTTTCCATTATATGCGGCAAGCATTAACAAAGAATTCCCTTTTTCATCCATCAGGTTAACGGGAAGTCCGGCATTCAGCATCTTTTGGAGCTCTTCTGTATTTCCGGATCGTGCAAAATCAAGGGCTATCCGCTGAAGCTCAGCATACCGATCTTCTTCCTCCCGGGTTACCACATCATTCATATCGTCTGTCATTAAACAATAGCTTATTAGAACTCTCCCCAAAACGAGACAGTGCATCCGAAAGCATGGACGTTCTTGCCGGAAAAACGGTTGAAGAACGCCTTCTCTCCACAATATATGAAACAAATGAAGCGGGATGCTACAAAAAAGCCATCCCGCTTCACGTTAACATATGTCGTTTGCACAAAATCGATGATTACTTCGATGCTGCTTTATTCTTGACACCCACGGCGTCAGCAACCCCCTGAGCATACTCAGGATCGGCTTTATGAAAATGAATCAGCTGTCGCTGAATAATTTCCTCAGGCACACCATCCATAGCACCGGCAATATTATTGAAAAGCCGCTCTTTTTGTTTGCTATCAAACAATCGGAACAAATTACCGGCCTGTGTATAGTCATCGTTTCCGTCCCGGTGGTTATAACGGTCTGCATCTCCGGAAATACGCAACGGCGGCTCTTTAACCGAAGGATCTTCGGCCGGACCGTTAAAGCTGTTAGGCTCATAGTATGCATCGGGATTGGACGTGAAGTTATCAAAAAACCGCATGCTGCCGTCTTTATGATAATGATTTGCCGGTGACTTAGGACGGTTAACCGGAAGCGCCTCATAGTGTGTTCCAAGACGGTATCGGTGTGCATCGGCATATGAAAAGACCCTTGCCTGGAGCATTTTATCCGGTGAAAAGCCGATTCCGGGAACCACATTGGAAGGCGAATAGGCGGCCATTTCAATATCGGTAAAGTAGTTCTCAGCGTTTCTGTTCAATTCCATTACTCCAACATCAATCAGCGGATATTCGCCATGCGGCCACACTTTGGTGAGGTCAAACGGATTGTAAGAAGTCTTTTCAGCATCCTTTTCCGGCATGATCTGGACCTTAACATCCCATTTTGGAAAGTCTCCTTTTTCAATAGCTCCAAACAGGGCTTCCTGATACGACTCCCTGCTTTCACCTATCACTTTTTCCGACTCCTGGTCTGTCAGGTGTTTATGCCCCTGTTGAGTTTTGAAATGAAACTTCACCCAAAAGCGCTCTCCTTTATCATTCCAGAAGCTATAGGTATGCGAACCATAGCCATTCATGTGCATTGGATCGGTCGGAATACCGCGATCCGACATCAATATGGTGATTTGGTGCAGGCTTTCAGGGCTCAGTGACCAAAAATCCCACATAGCGGTTTTGGACCTTAGATTTGTTTTCGGGTGGCGTTTCTGAGTATGGATAAAATCCGGAAACTTATAAGGATCCCTGACAAAAAAGACCGGAGTATTATTTCCTACCATATCCCAGTTACCCTCATCGGTATAAAACTTCAGGGCAAATCCACGCACATCGCGTTCGGCATCGGCTGCGCCAAGCTCTCCTGCTACCGTAGAAAAACGTGCAACCAGTTCCGTTTTCTTTCCAATTTCCGAGAAAATGGAAGCCCGTGTATACTTTGTAATATCATTGGTTACGGTAAACGTACCGAAAGCTCCCCATCCCTTTGCATGAACCACTCGTTCCGGAATGCGCTCTCTGTTTTGATGCGCGAGCTTTTCAATCAACTGATAATCCTCCATCAGCACGGGTCCGCGTGCACCGGCCGTTTTTGAATTCTGGTTATCAGATACCGGATTTCCGGCCGTTGTGGTTAACTTAGCTTTACTCATAATCTTTCTATTTTTTCGTGAACATTAAAATCGTGTGTCACATCTCCGGCCATTACTTTTTCGAATATCAAAACCTTGTTCATCTGTTCTTAACAGCCCCATTTTGATCCCTCATTCACTCTTAAAAACAAATGAAATACGAAGCAGAATACCAGTCTGGCCAGGAGTAAATTGACGTATATGAGGTGTAACACAAACGATGAAAGATCCGTTCTATCAGACTACACTCGTTTTGCTTTTACATAAAGTTTCTTGATGCACTTCAGGCCTGTATGTCCCGGAACTATTCGGAGATGGTTGCTTCTC
>JASCXY010000164.1 GCA_030012235.1 Balneolaceae bacterium ANBcel3
TCCATCATTTCGAAGGGGGTTCCAAAGATATGGACATTATGTTCCGTGAGTTGTTTCGCCAATTTTAGAGCGGTTTGTCCACCCACCTGGAGGATGATCCCTTCCGGTTTCTCATGCTCAATAACATTGAGAACATGTTCCCAAAATACAGGCTCAAAATAGAGCTTGTCGGCGGTATCAAAATCGGTTGATACAGTTTCCGGGTTACAATTAACCATGATGGTTTCATACCCCATTTCTTTGGCTGCAAGAACGGCGTGGACACAGGAGTAGTCAAACTCAATACCCTGACCTATTCGGTTGGGGCCGCTTCCCAGAATTAGCACTTTCTTCCGGTCAGTCACGACGCTTTCGTCTTCGTCATCGTAACAGGAATAGTAGTAGGGGGTAGATGCGGGAAATTCACCGGCACAGGTATCCACCATCTTAAAGACAGCTTTTATACCCAGGGCAAGCCGTTTTTCACGCACCTGCTTTTCCGTGATATTCTCGATATCGCTTTGGCTGAGCATCCAGGCAATTTGCCGGTCAGAAAAGCCGGCCTGCTTCAACTCTTTCAGTTCATCTTTGGTTATAGAGTGCAGTGTTTGGCCTTCGGTTCTGTTTTCAAGACTGACCATGTATTGGATCTGCTCAAGAAACCAGGAATCAATTTTAGTAATATCATGGATTTCTTCCAGAGTGGTACCCAGTTTGAAAGCATTTCTGACTTGAAGACTGCGATCCCAATAGGCTTTCAAAAGCCGTTTTCGGACATCCTCCCGGTTGATTTCCTCATATCCGTCCGCGCCCAGTCCGGCTCGTCCAATTTCCATGGATTGCCAGGCCTTATTCAACGCTTCAGGGAAGGTTCTGCCGATGGACATTACCTCACCTACAGCTTTCATCTGGGTGGTCAGTTCTTCATCCACTCCCGGGAATTTCTCGAAATTGAAACGGGGGACCTTCACTACGACGTAATCCAGTGAGGGTTCGAAACATGCTGATGTTGTTTTGGTAATCTGGTTTTCCAGTTCATCAAGATTGTAACCAACCGCCAGTTTGGAGGCAATTTTCGCGATGGGATAGCCTGTTGCTTTAGATGCCAGGGCTGAAGAGCGGCTCACACGGGGATTAATTTCAATGGCAACAAGCCGGTCTGTTCCCGGCTCCATTCCGAACTGAACATTACAACCACCGGCAAAGGTACCAATAGAGCGCATCATTCTTATGGCAGCGTCTCTGAGCATCTGATATTGCTTGTCGGTGAGCGTTTGAGTAGGGGCAACCGTTAAAGAGTCCCCGGTATGCACCCCCATGGGATCAAAATTCTCGATGGAACAGATGATAACGACATTATTATTGTTATCTCTTAAAAGTTCCAGTTCGTATTCTTTCCATCCATATATAGACTCTTCGATCAGAATTTCGTGAATGGGACTCATTTCCAGGCCACGAATCACTTTTTTCTCGAACTCTTCTTCTGTCCATACAATGCCACCCCCAGTGCCACCCATCGTAAATGAAGGGCGAATAACTACAGGAAGTCCACCGAGTTCAAGTACAATTTCCTTAGCGTCCAACAGGGACTTGGCCGTTCGGCTCCTGCATTGATCAATTCCGATTTTTTCCATTAAATCACGGAACTGCTGGCGATCTTCGGTAATGTCTATTGCATCAATATCAACACCGATAATTTTAATACCTTTTTCATCCCAATACCCTTCGTGATTCAGGTTTCGTGCCAGGTTGAGACCCGTTTGTCCACCCATTGTCGGAAGTACGGCATCGGGCTTTTCAATCTCTACGATCTCCTTAATAGATTCAATAGTGAGAGGTTTAAGGTAAATGGCATCAGCCATGATCGGATCTGTCATGATCGTGGCCGGGTTTGAGTTAATGAGGACTACCCGGTAGCCTTCTTCCCGGAGTGACCGGCAGGCTTGCGATCCCGAGTAATCAAATTCACAGGCCTGTCCAATAACAATCGGTCCGGAGCCAATCAGCAATATAGTTTTGATATCGTTTCGTTTGGGCATATTCAGGAAGATCCGTTAAGTGCTTTGTTGGATTTAATTCGATCTACAAATTCATCAAAAAGATAGGAGGAGTCGTGTGGACCTGGTGAAGCTTCAGGATGGTATTGGACTCCAAAGCCGTTAAACTTTTTGTATTCCAACCCTTCGAGGGTTCCGTCGTTCAGGTTTTGGTGGGTGATTTCCGCCACGTCTTCATTAAGAGAATCCGGGTCGACTGCAAAACCATGATTTTGTGTGGTAATTTCAACGCGTCCGCGCTTAAGGTTTTTTACCGGCTGGTTGGCACCGCGGTGTCCCACCAGCATTTTTATAACCTTCATTCCTGATGCCAGAGCCAGTAACTGGTGGCCGAGACATATTCCGAAGATCGGCTTGCCTGTTTCAATCGCTTTGTTTGTAAAATCAATGGCATAGTCCATAGCATTGGGATCACCCGGGCCGTTTGATAAGAAAAAGGCATCCGGACTCCACTTCATAATGTCATCAATGTCGGTTTTTGCCGGAAATACGCGAACCATACATCCTCTGTGTACAAAACTGTTGATGATGTTTCTTTTGATTCCATAATCCAAAGCGGCAATTCTCAGGATATCTTTTTTCTCCGGGGCTTCACCAATATCCGTTTTCATGGTATCGGTGTGGAAATAAGCGTGTTCTCCGGGTTTAAATGATCTGGGCTCGGTGCGTGAAATCCTGGACGCAAGTTCCAGTCCGACCATGGATGGCCAGGACTTTGCCTGGCGGACTAAGTCGGCCTCGTCAAGGTTATCGCTTGAAATGACAGCATTTTGAACACCATTGGTACGAATGTGACGAACCAGTTTACGGGTGTCAACACCGGTGATTCCTGTGATTTTATTCCGTTTTAAATAGCTGTTAAGCCCTTCGTCGGCCATGGGATTACTAAAGGCATGAGAAAAAGCGCGGACAATCAGGCCGGAAATCATCACTTTGTGTGCTTCATCATCACGTTCAGATACACCGTAGTTTCCAATATGAGGATACGACATCATCATCAACTGTCCGTGATAACTGGGGTCAGTAAAAACTTCCTGATAACCCGTCATACTGGTATTGAAACATATTTCACCGGCGGTGGTACCGACATGTCCAATGGCATATCCATGAAAGACGGAACCGTCGGCCAGTGCAAGTATCGCTTTATCGGTTTTTGGTTGAGGCATGTAATTATAGATCAGGGTTTGTAAATAAAATCATCAGAGTTGTGGTCAAAAAAAATCCGGCACTGAAAAAAATCAATGCCGGATTTTTTTAAAATCATCAGAAGTTGGGGATAAAGGGGTCGAAACATCAATACAAATCATGCTTACATGTATTTTTAGCTTTGCCACGTTCTAAGTAAATCTGGATACAGTCCGAAGAAATAATGCTGTTTAGTGCGATACGATTTGCCGGTAATTGTAATGGGTTGGTTAATAACCGATTTTTCACTATCCGACGGTTGTTCTGATATCGCCTTATTGCATTTATTTCAAATCCAGACAAAAATAAAGAAAAAAGTATTCAGCTAAAATAAAATTTGATTAGAAATTATTTATAAAGGGGCCGGTGATTAGGGTAACAAATGGACAATAAATGGGTTATAACTATTTATCACGGTGTAAAATACGTGGCAGATCCGACACCCACCGGTAACCCGAGGCCAAATACCCAGACATAGAAAAGAATCACCCATCCGATAAAAAAGAACAGGCTGTAGGGTAACATGGTGCTAATAATTGTTCCAATACCCAGATTTTTGTCGTACTTATTGGCAAAAGCGAGTATGAGTCCAAAATAGCTCATCATAGGTGTGACCAGGTTGGTAACGGAGTCTCCGATGCGATAAGCCGCCTGAATAACTTCCGGACTGTAACCAATCAGCATCAGCATGGGCACGAAAATCGGTGCGGTGACAGCCCACTGAGCAGAAGCTGATCCCAGCATCAGGTTCACAAAACCGGAAACCATAATAAATCCAATAAAGACCAGCGGGCCCGTTAGGCCGATATTTTCAAGGAACATGGCCCCCGATACAGCCACGATCTGGCCAAGATTGGTCCAGCCGAAAAAAGCAACAAACTGAGATGCGAAAAAAACGATAACAATATAGAGACCCAGGGTCGACATCGCTTTTGCCATCCCTTCAATCACATCCCGGTCGGATTTCATTACACCGGTAACATAGCCGTAAGTAAATCCGGGTATAATGAAGACGATAAATATGAAGGTTACAATACCGCGGAGAAAGGGTGAGTGCAAAACTTCTCCGGTTTCCGGATTACGAAGAATACCGTTTTCAGGGATTACGCCCAGGGCAATCACACCGATGACCATGGCAAAAGCCAATCCTGCAAACAGGAGTCCTTTCTTTTCAAGTTTGGAAAGGGGCTCCAGAGTTTTTTCATCCGAAATATCTTCAAGGGCAATAGAAGGGTCATAGGGCCCCAGTTTGGGTTCTACAATCTTTATAGTTACCCAGGTACCTACTATGGTTATAAGAAAAACGCTCACGAACATGAAGTAATAATTAACGGCAGCGTGAACAGTATAATCCGGGGCAATCAGATTGGCGGCCTCTTGCGTTAGGCCTGCGAGTAACGGATCAATGGTGCCTAATAGGAGATTAGCGCTATATCCACCGGAAACCCCTGCAAAAGCAGCAGCCAGGCCCGCTATGGGATGGCGCCCCATGGAGAGAAAGACCACCGCTCCAAGAGGAACCAGAACCACATATCCAAGTTCCGATGCCGTATTGGAGACAATTCCGGTAAAGACCACGGCCACGGTGACCAGAATTTTGGGTTGAAGCGGGACAAGCAAGATTTCGATGAATCGTTTAACCAGGCGTAAGGCTCCCTCTTTTTTATTAAACTCGATCGGTTTAACCGAAGCAGCGGACAGTACAATACCCCGGATAATGGCGCGGATCAGTCCGGAGTGTTCGGCAACACCCACTCCAAGTAAGGCGACCAGAACGACTCCAAGAGGAGCGAAACCGGTAAAGTTGCTCACCAGGTTTTCTACGATCATGCGAAGGCCGTCTCCGTTTAATAAGCTGATCGCCTGTATTTTGCCATCGGGGGAGCGTCCCGCGGATCCTTCCGGGCGAGGATCCGGTACCTGCCAGTTCAGAAACTCGGCGAGCCCGCTGATTAGAATCACACCCAACGCAAACAAAGCAAACAAGGTGACAGGATGCGGTAATAAATTGCCCAGCCATTCTACAAAATCCAGAAATCGAGTGAACCAGTCCCTTTTTTTAGGGTGTTTCGTAGGGTTTGCCATTGGTATAAGCGTGTAATTCGTTTTATTGGTTTAAGACAGAACGCCTTCAAAAAAACGGGCAGGACTGCCTTGTTTTAGCGTGTACTACCATGTTAACAGTTTCATACAGAATACACTTCCTCCGCTCTTCATAAACTCTGAGGTATTTGTTTCGATAACACGAAAGCCGTGCTCAGATAATCGCCGGTTGGTTTCTGTACATCCTTTATGAATGATAACATGT
>JASCXY010000165.1 GCA_030012235.1 Balneolaceae bacterium ANBcel3
GAGTCAGATAATCACAATTTGAACAGAACCGAAACAGTTCAAGGGTGGACTTTTGACCACCCCATTCATGGGTCATAAGCCCTTGAATGTTGAACTTATAGCCCTCAGCAAAGAAGTAATTATGAGGAGCCAGTTCCCGTATAGCTTGTGAAGACGAACGAACATACTCCCTCGAAATATTTTCAGGCTTGCTATCGGATCCTTTTGCTGCCGGTTGAAATATTCTGGCTGAGAATTCGACACCTTTATCCGGGAAAGCATAGTTGGGTAACAGCCCGGAAAGGGTCATAAATTCAACAACTTGCTGTTGCTCTAAAGCTCTACGAGTCCGATAAAGGCTTTTTTTGTTATTTTCAAGAATTATCCTTTCTTCATCTTCCTTAGACAGATTGCTCTCTCTAATATATTGATCAATTTCTTTTCGTTGCTCCTGAATTTCAGAGAATCGGTTTTTTAAAGAATAAAATGGTGTGAAAACCCAATCTGTAAAACCTCCGGATTCGATGTTCTCACGAAGTCTCAACAATTGCTCGTTCTCTAGTTCGGGTTCATACACCTGTCGAACATTATTTATGATGTCGTCAAGATGATCCTGTATATATGTGAGCAACCGATTCAGGAAAAAGTCTGAATCCCGTAAATCCGATGTAAGCAATTTTATAAACCGGATCTGAGAAGGAATGGTATTTTCTTCAGGATTAACGCCAACCCAACGATCAATACAATGAGCTAAAAACTGTCGTTTCAAAATCTCCGGCGCATTTAAAAAGCAACCCGGAGTATGAATCTCTCCATCCATCATCTCTTCCGGTTTTTCGAAATAGTATAAATCGTGTGGGTTTTTTTGAGATATAAAATTGGAGATCAGTGAACTACCGGACTTTCTCCCCGCACGACCAATTCGTTGCAAATAATTCGATGGAAGTGGCGGCATGCCCATGTTAAATGAGGACTCGAGTTGGCCAATATCTATACCCATCTCAAGGGTTGATGTAGCCACAAGAGTATTCACTGAACGGTCAGCCTGGTAACTTTGGAATGACTCCTCAACCCTCTCTCTGTCTTCTCGATGCAGAATCCCGGTATGTTCCCGCGAGATGACACGTGGAGAATAATCCCGGTTAAATACTTTATTGTAATAATCATACTCCTGCTTCACCTCTTTGGAGTAACTCCCAGTACATCGGTACTGCTGACATTTACTATACCCTAGGTAAGGATCAAGTTCCGCAGTGGTAATCTTGTGACCGCACTGGCCGCACTCTCTTAGCTTCAGCTCTTTGCTTACCTGGAATATCCCCGGCTCTAATGCAAAACTTACCTCTTTACTTGTATGCTTTTTATTAAAAATTCCTGCTTCGGTAACCGCCTCAAAAAGTTCTACATAAAATTCATTGATCACATCTTTGTTATCAGGGACAAGAGGGAATGATTTTTTAAAATAACTGTGAAACCAGTTTTGAAACTTCGTATGTGTCGTATCCATTATACCGGCCCTGTGCGGCTTTGTGGTTACAATCTTTGGAAACCGGCTCTTTTTTTCATGATAGGTTTTATTCAGAAAATGGCGATTATCTCTGAGCCAGTTCAGGTTCCATACACTCACCTCATCCTCCCTGAACTTCTTTAAGAATGGATGATCTATTCCTCCGCGAGTTCTTAACCTATAAATAATACCAGATATGAACAGGCTCAGATCCTCTTCAGTAACACTTTCCATCAAATTTTCATCCATCCATGGTTTGAGTGCTTGATGTAAATCAATAAATAATTCATCTGGCACCCACACCGTGGATGAATCTGTCTTTTCAAGTGTTCTGCCTATCAGAGAATTAAAGCCATATTCCGCAAATATTTCCCAGTCTATACGTAGGTCAAACTCTTTTTTAAACGCGTCAGTAAAGGTATTACCGTTTGGATGTTCGTATGCATCAATCCTAGCCTTCTTCGCACAGTCATCCGGATAGAATCTATAATAGTACGTATCATTATCTTCACCACGCTTTTTCCAATACGTTTTAAACTGTTCAGCTAGCTCATTAAGGTTTGTACCCTCATCCAGTTCATTTAGAACCTGCTGGAGGGAAGTACGAAACATAAAACGGTAATTTCTTGCCTCAATGAACCCTGCATTATGAGCTGCATCCTGTACGCTATTCGTAAATGCCAGCAGTTTACGATACCCGTCTTCTCGTCCGTCAAGGTTAGAGGAGAGTGTTTGACTTACAGCAACTGAACTCAGCGTTGCAGTACGTGCACCCACAATACTCACGGTATTTACGGTACCGCACTCCGGGCAAAGATGCTCGCTTTTACCATTTTCATTCAGCTTTCGAAGGGCGAGTACCTTCAAGTTCTTTTCGTTATCCTGATTGCTAAATTCCAAACTCTCTTTGGTAATAAACGTTTTATGTGCCGTGGATGCTTCATATTCTTCCACAGGCTGATGATCATCCGTATCGGTATTTACAAAAAAGATATTTTTATGATTGCTGAAATAATCCTGAAATATATCTCCCGGGTTGGACTCAAACTTGTTTTGATCGTCTCTTTTTTTGGTAAGCCACCCTGATGCTCCACATTCCCGGCAAAAATACATTGGCAGCGCTTGTATACTCTCTTTTTCCGGGTCTTTCGCATCGCGCCATGTAAACTCAGGTTCGGCTTCTATTAAACGCATTATACCACTTAATTCCCGAATCCATATTTGAACTCTTAACAGAAGAAACGGCCATTTGCCGCCTGGGTCTGATTTGGCAAAGGCGATTAATGCTAAAAGCGATTCAAGAACAATATGCCGGGGAGACATCCCATACCGATAATCCCATTCGGAGAGATCTTTAAAGCGAATACTTCGACTCGCAATTTTGTCAACAAGTTGTGTTACGCTACACAATCCTTCAGTAGACGCTTCCAGCAGATCATGAAAAATTTGGAGTTTTTTTAACTCTCGGCCGACTTCAAAAGGAGATGCATCCGGATTGAACCCCCACAGCCGTTTTTGTTTATCGATATACCGGCCATAATCATCAATCTCCTTTAGTCTGCTTTCCTCCAGTCTGTCCAGATTCGGTATCGGTTTTTTTATCTCACTCTCTTCCTTTAAAAACTGATGCCATGGCAACCGTTCTTCCGTTATGACTGAATCCGGGCTGAAGGTTTCTCCAAATATTTTTTCGGCATAGTCGGTCAGCAACACTGCAGAATCATCATCCTCCCCGATGGTAGCTGATGTCCCCACAGGGCAGAGGCCACCTCTTTTTATATTTAATTTCAGCTTTAGCCTTCGAATCAAATTGGCAACATCTGTTCCCTGGGCGCCATCGTAGGTATGAAGCTCATCCAGCACCAAAAATTTGAGCAGGGAGGCATCTTTGAAATTCTCTGACCACAGTTTGTGATAACGGTTTCGCATTAAACCGTAATCAAGCATCTTGAAGTTGGTGAGTAAAATATCTGGCTTGGTATCAATGATACGATCACGATCTTCTATGATATGGTTCTCACCCATATCCGAATGATACTTTTTGTCACCACTACCTGTACCAATAAAAAGCCCTGCCGTAATACTTCCTTTTAGCCGGCCATCTGACCATATCATTTCAGCAAGGCGTTGCGCCTGATCCGTTGCCAGGGCATTCATCGGGTAAAGGATAATTGCTTTGATACCTTTCCTGTCACGGTTCTTGTAGCAGTAATCCAGAATTGGATACAGAAACGATTCGGTTTTACCGGAGCCGGTTCCGGTAGTCAGGAGTGTCGGCTTCGGATCGCCATTCTCGGATGATAACCGATGAAAGGCTGTTGACTGATGAAGGAAAGGAGTGAAACCAGGCTGAATTTCGAGTGGAATCTCTTCTTCCTCATTGGCTGTTTTAAATGGAAGCTGAACAGAAATATATGGACCGCGAAAAATTCCTTCCTTAGGATGATTTACAAAATTGTGAAAGGCTTCATGTACTTCCTGCTCCCGAAAAGTAAACGTTGCCTTCAGATATTCTGAAATCGCCGCTTGTAGTTCTTGGGCTTGTTGTAATGGGATCATTTTCCAGAGTAATTAAATTATTTGCTTACATTTATGTCCATAATGCCGATTTAATGATACAAATCTGTGTGAAAGAATTTTTCGGTTAGAGAGAAACTTATATTGGATGATTGGGAATCATTAATATAATGACTATATTTAATTGCTCATCTCACCACATTTGGGAGAAGGAGTTTCGAAGCGCGGCGGCCATAGATGCCTTCCGCGCTTTGCTTTTTTAGTGAAGCCCATCTAGTCGTTTTAGATATTTTTTTCTCATTTGTTTCAGCCCATAGGATTTGTTCAGGTAGTATGCAGTAAGCAAGTAATAGGCATCTCCGCTTCGCAAAGGCTCAAGTATGATTACATACTTTTCCTCTTTATCGAGTATGTAAGTCCGAATTTTGTCCGTTCTGTTAACCCGGTCTTTATAACTGAATATTTCCAGATGTTCAGGTTCACTTTCTTCTATGTGAAAGCGAAGCCAATGCAGACGTACGGACCGATGTTCATCATATAATCTTCTGCCCTTCTTCTTTCCATCATCCGTTTTTTCTACTTCCATTGTCAAATGGCTGAATAGAATATCAAGAGGATCTCGCCCATCCTGTTTGGTTGGATGTATTTGTTTTTCCCTGAACCTGAAGTTTGAATTGTTGCTTATGTCCCTGTCAAAGACCCTTCTGAGGGACTTTTCTCTTTCCTTCTGTGTAAGATGATTCAATTCCAGTAAATCCGGGTACTTTCTCAACAGGTTAAACGGCATCTCTACTACTTTAAGTCAATAAAAAACAGGTTGAATTTATCTGCATTTTTGGGAGTAGTATTGGTTAAGGGTAGCTTACTTGACTCCTCAATTTTATTTATCAGTTTAATCTTTGCCCTCACCTTATTCAGTCCCCTGAGGTTATAGTTTATGGCTCCCATTAAAAGGTCTGCCATTTGCATGAGTGGGCTTTCATAGGACCTGATGAATTGAAAACTTCTTATGGAGGCGTTCCATTTCAGGATATCTTTCAGTGTTGCCAGTTTCTCATTGCTAATCGTATCCTTTACATCCAGATAAACATTGTAGTTGTATGACATATTTATTTTATGATGTATAAGCTGGTAGTACATTTTGAAGTAGAAATCATCGTAGTGGAACCCCAGTCTGTTCTCATCAATTTGATCTTTTTCGACGATAATAGCTCGAAAATTCAAATCGGTTGAAAAGAAATAATCCACCACATCTGCATAGAAAGGATATTGTGAGGATGACACACTATTCCACTTGATTTCGCCTTTAATCTTATGTTTGGCCCGTAAAAGCTTAATGTAATCTTTATGCTGTTCAATTTGGTTATAGGCACTGCTTACATAAGATATGATCATGAACGGCTCCCCATCATTTTGAAGGTGGGTACTTTCATCACAGTAAAAGTTGAATGTTTTATTTGCCATAATTACTGTCTATT
>JASCXY010000166.1 GCA_030012235.1 Balneolaceae bacterium ANBcel3
CAATTTAGTGATGGTTTCTCTGTACGGGATGCCCGGCTCATAGAACTCGGGTTTGAGCTTAAAGCGTTTTTCAAGCATATACTTGATCACGTTCAGATGCTCTTCTCCTTGTCCGCTCAGAATGATTTGCTTCAATTCCATGCTGTTTTCCACTCTCAGAGAAGGATCTTCACGCTGAATCTGATTTAATGCAGCTCCAATCTTTTCCTCTTCCCCCTTCTCCTGGGAACGAACAGCCATTCGCTCGGTTGGCTCGGGATACTTAACCTTTGCAATACCAAAATCCAGGCTTTTGTCTCTGAGCGTGTCTCCAACCACGGCATCCTTAAGCTTTACCACGGCCGCGATGTCCCCGGCATTGACTTCAGGAATTTCTACACGTTTACCACCCTGAGTAAGGAAAAGATTCCCAAGCCGGTTGGTAGAACCTTTCGTATGATTAATCAGGTCATCTCCCGTTTTAACCGATGAGCCAAATACCTTAAAGAAGGTAAGGTCTCCGACATGCTCTTCTGAAACCGTTTTAAAAAGAAACATGCTCTTCTTTTGTTCGGTATCAATGACCATCTCGTTTCCTTCGGTATCACTGTCCGGATTTGACTCCAGCGGATTCGGGATGACATTATCAATAAAGCCCATAACCCTTCCGGAGCCCATATTTCTTTCTGCAGAAAGACAGAACATGGGGAAAATACTTCGGTTAAGCATGGCCTTTTTAAGGCCCTCAACCATCTCATCTTCATCCAAATGTCCTTTTTCAAAATAGAGGTCCATCAGCATTTCATCATTTTCTGCTATACTCTCCACAAGATCATTATGCTGAAGATCGGCCTGACTTTTTTGAGATTCTGCAATGGGCAGTTTGTCCGGTCTTCCACCGCTTTCGGAAAACTCATACATCTGCATTTTCAGTACATCAATAATCGTGTTAAACCCTTCGCCTTCCTCATAGGGGTATTGCACCGGCAAAACCTCACGGCCAAAACGTTCCTTACAGAGGTCTACCACATTCTGGAAATTGGAATTGGCATGGTCTACTTTATTTACTATAAAAAAGGCCGGTTTATTCATTTCGGCGACAATGTTCCACAATACTTCTGTCCCTACTTCCACGCCATGCTCAGCATCCAGCACAAATGCTACAGCATCTGCTACTTTTAATGCATTTACCACCTCTCCCACATAATCAGCGGTACCGGGTGTATCAATAAGGTTAATTTTTGTTCCCCTCCAGTCGAGGTGCATAAACGAGCTGAAGACCGACTTCTGCTTTTCTTTTTCAATGGGATGGAAATCTGAAACCGTACTTGACTCTTGTATGGTACCTCGTCTCTTAGTAGTACCCGACTCAAACAACATCGTTTCAGCCAACGTTGTTTTGCCCGAACCTGAGTGGCCAAGCAATGCAATATTTCTAATTTTTTCAGGTTGATACACATTCATATGAGATATACTCCTATTGATTTAAAGGCTGTGGTTCATCCTTTTATCTGTTTCCTGTTAATACTTTTTATACACATAAAGGCCGGTAACTGCTTCATTTTTAATATATACATTGGAGCAAAGTAACTTTTTGATAACCTTTTGGCAATAACAGGATGCAACCATTTTAATTTTTTTGAAAAAATATGCCTGTTTTTATCCTTTTTCTAAATAAGGTATATTGACCTTTATTACAAACAGTTCCTCGTTATTTACGAAAATTATGTATTTCGTTTTTGATATAGAATCCATCCCCGATATCCCTTTTTTGCGCAACCTGGTAGCCGATTCACCCGAAGACGACGAGGCTCTTCTTGAAGTTGCAGCCGAAGAACTTGGACGGGGAAAATCAAACTTCCTGCCTCCCATGTATCATCAGATGGTGTCCTGGGTAGGACTCTGGATTACCGACAGTGGCGAACCCAGACAGAAAGTATCATGGACAGGTAGCAACGAAAAAGACGGCCTGGTTGAATTAATACATACACTAACCACCTATAAAGATTTCGGAGTCATACACCACAATGGAAAAGGGTTTGACTTGCCCCTGATTACCTATCGTGCCATGAAGTTCGGTCTTCAGCTCCCTTCCAGGCTCAATGCTCATGATATTCGCTATCGGTTCAGCAAGCAGAACTACGATCTGATGGATGAATTCAGCAATTTCGGTGCCAGCAGTTATCCAAAGCTTAAGCATATTGGGGCTCTTATCAATATTCCGCTTAAGGTTACCGGTGAAGGAAATGAGGTACTTTCCATGTTCCGGGAAGGAAAGATGGAGCAGATAGAACGCTATTGCTACGAAGACGTCATGGCCACCTATCTTATCTGGCTGCACCTTCAGTATACGATTGGATCCATGAAGAAAAACGATTTCGAAAACCTTCGGGATCGTGCAAAAACCAAATTAATTGAAATTCAAACCGAAAGCGGAGAAACACCGAAGAAATAAGCTGCCATCTGTACTTTTATTCTTCCATCCAGATCATTACTTATATCGCCCTGAATTTAGCTCAACCTGTTTTTACTGTATTTCTGCCTCATTTAGCCACTTTCCTTATCATTATTAATCTCGATTATTCACAACTCATATACCGATGGGTACTTCGCATTTACGATCTTTAAAACGCCTCCTTTTGACTTTTGGTTTTTGTCTTATGCTCCCGGGTACAGGGCCTCAGTCATCCTACGCCTCTAACCACGATTATCTTCCAACAAACTGGAGTATTGAGCTGTATTCCGGCCCTACATTCGGCCACTTTTCGGATAAATCGAAAATTACTCCACATGGCGGTATCCAGATTCGCTATTCCTTTACTCCACTCGTATCCGGATATGCGCGGGCAGGGGGCGGGGTATTTCAGTCAGCAGATAACCTGTTTGGCGGAATCGACTATAAAAACTCATACTTAACGTATGGTATAGGGATTAGAGCCAATCTTTTACGCATGATAACAGGCCCGGAATCAGATCTTCGCAATCTCGGGGTCTTTATAGCGTCCGATGTCAATATTATACGGAATGATGTTACGGCCTCCAGTGATGATCCGGATCTTTTTCCCGTACATTCGTTCTCAGGTAGTGCACTTACGGCTGGACTTGGGGCCGGTATTACCTTCCGGGTTTCTGACCGTGTCGATTTGTTTACGCAATTTAAAACCTATTTTTCGGGAAGTGACTTGCTGGACGGGATGGAAACCCCCTCTTACCGGGAGTCTGTTTTTATAGGAGGCGATGCCTTTATGAATACCAGCGCCGGGATTACCATTAAACTGGGTTCCTCCGAAATCGGACACACCGACTGGTATCACCGGGACCACCGACTGGATCCTCTGGCCGCTACACTCCGGGAATCTATTCAAATATTAGAAGCCGACATCGACCAGCAAAACAATACGCTTGCTTCCATGCACCAGCGCACCGAATATCTATTACATGCGCTTCAGGATCTCGAATATGTCATTCACTCGTCCGGCCTAACTTCGGTTGAAGATCTCGAAATACGAATTGAGGAACTCCGGGAGTTACTGGAATCTGGCCCGGCACTTTTACGCGAGGATGAGGCCATTCTCACGACGCCTGATGCGTTCCCTGATCTTGAATTTGATGAGGAAATGGAAGCTCTTCCCGTGGACGATGCCGATCCAGAAAATTATTTCATCGTTGCCGGTGTATATGGAAGCATTGAAAATGCGGAACTTTATCTTAACGACCTTCTCGAACAGGGGTATAGTAATGCCGGCTTAATCAGGGATGTAAACCGCAATCTGTATATGGTGATTTACGGAGGGCATGCAACTTTTCAGGAAGCCATGCAGGAACTGGATTACATTCACCGGGAAGTGAATCCTGAAGCCTGGATTTATCAATTTTAGGAGTGGCAACGGGCTATCAGGGAAGCTGGACAGACTCTTCGCCTTCAAATAGCAATGTTGACCAACGGTTTGCCGATTTTGAAATTGCTGTATTGTTTCCCAGAATTTCACAGAGCCGGAGTTCCAGTTCTTCATCCGTATATCGGATTCCTGTAAGTTTTTTTAAACCCCCTATGTACAACTTAAAAGGTTGTTTTTGGTGTACCGGATCAAAGTGAATCCTTTCTATGACTCCTTTATGTACCCGGACTTCCATGTGACACCAATCATCTCCCCTGAACAGCTTTTTTCGTATCGTGAATCCGGGGTTCCTTCCATAAATCCATTCCCAGTCCAGATACTTCTCTTCCATTAAGGTGTGAATGTTCTTGTAATCCTCCTCAGACAGATTCACACGTTGATGTTTAAGCTTGACCTCCGGTATCAAGGATGCTATGAAGCGTTGTTCAAACTCTTCAATACTCAGCTTTTCAGGTAGAACGTCTGATATATTAGCAACAACACTCCGGACCGATTTCTGGCTTTTGGATTCCATATAGGGAACATGGACCGCTAACGAGTTTCGAAGTGCATTCACATCAGCATCAAACAACAGCGTACCATGACTGATCATCCGGCCCCGGGATGAGAACTGTGCATTTCCGGATATTTTCTCTCCATGCACCAGAATATCACTTCGCTCGTTAAACGCTGCCGCTACTCCGGCTTTTTGAAGCATCTCCACAATCGGGGTATTAAAAAAGCGATAGTTATGCAACCTGGAGGGCTCATAGCGGGTATGAAAACTAAAGTTGATATTTCCGAGGTCGTGATATACGGTTCCCCCACCGGAAAATCGCCTGAAAACGGGAATGTTCGCTGTTCGAAGATACGACAGATTCGTTTCTTCAAAAATATTCTGGTTACGTCCGACAATGACCGATGGGCTGTTTCTGTATAACAGCAAATACTCTTTATCATCGGGCAGATTTCTAAATACATACTCTTCCATTGCCAGGTTCCACGCCGGTTCATGATGGTTCGGGTGCTCTATCAGATATAAGTCAAGCATGATTCTTTCTGGAAATGGAATTTAAATATAAAAATACGTTTTACTTATCGAATGGAAGGATGGTTCGGCTCTTCGGTATTCGTTTATCTTCAGTCCCGGAATATGTGGTTTAAAGATAATTAAAGCATCCTTTGAGAACAAAAGGGCATAAAAGCTTTCTATTCTTATTAAAAAAAGAATCGGTTCTGCATTGTAAAACCGGTTTCATCGTAGGTATTCCTGCCCGGGATACTCCTGCTGCATGTGACTGATATACCGGTATTGCTATTTACTCACCTTCTCATAGAAAAACACTGGTTTTAAAACCAGGATTCATCTCCCTGGATTACCAATCATCAAAAGGTTGGAATAACGTGTCCCTCGAAAAAAATTCAGGTTAATGATTTATACATACTGAGATAATATTGAGATAATATGCAATTGGTTTCTTTGAGATATGTTAAACACAGGTACTTATATCAACACAGGAGTTAGATGAAGCAAAAAAGAGCACTTGACCTGGCTGTCATTTCTGAT
>JASCXY010000167.1 GCA_030012235.1 Balneolaceae bacterium ANBcel3
GTCATTGCGGGCTTGACCTGTCATTGCGGGCTTGACCCGCAATCTCCCTGAATCAAGCTCCACACCCATTCAACGCAATCTCCCTGAACCAAGCTCCACACCCACTCCCCGCAATGACCGCGCGAAAAGACATTGTGTGGGTGGTTTCATGAATCTTTCCCGGGGATTTCTTATCATACCTTGCAGGTATTAAAAAAAACACTCGTACGCATCCAACATAACAAGAGAATGAAGGGGAACATCATCTACTATACGGCCGTTATCCTGATGGCCGGACTGTTTAGCTTCACGCCATGCCACGCCTCGGGAATCTCATCGGTCAACGGCACCCTCTATAACGCCGATGGACACACCCTGAGCAACATCCCCGTTTTTCTGGTCGATCAGGTGCTTTCCGATACCCTGGATTATACGCACACCAACGACCGCGGGCAGTTTTCCCTCTCCTATGACGCCTCAACTGCCCTGCATGCTCCCTATCCCAATCCAACCACCGGCACAACGCACATGGTCGTTACCAGCAACGGAGGAACCAAGCGCGTCGGCGTGTATGATGTGCTTGGAAGGCAACTTGCCGCTAAAACGCATGAATTTGGCGTTGGCAATAACAGGGTCAGCGTGGGCCCATTTCCCGGTTCGGGCGTGTATCTGGTGAATATCCGGGGAGAGAATTTTAACGAAACAGCAAAACTGACGAGCCTGGGCGGCGGCAGCGATTTCAGTATGGACGTCGTTAGCCGGGGCGGACATACATCGGAGAGCAGCATCGCTTTAATTGTGGATGAAAGCGAGGATTTTGAAGGGGTTTTCAGGCCCGTTACGTTTGGCCGAAGCATGAATGAACACATCACGCTGACAGATAAGTATTTTGATGCACTAAGCCGGGGCCGTTTGACGGATATCCAGGGAGCAGATGTGGACGGATGGCTTGTAACCTCGTATGCGGGTAGAGAAGCGGAGTGGGAGATCGAGGGCGCGTTTGAGTTCTCCAGAGAGGTGCCCATGCGCCTGAAGGGAGATCCGGTAGTCTACGCGTTCTCGGCCGATGGGTTTGAGCCGGCCGCCAGCGAGCACGTGTTAAAAGAGCACCTCGAGCTTGGTGATATAATTCTTGAAAGGGTTCTTCCTTCGTTGAATGTTTCTGCACCTTCCAATGTGGATTGGTTCAGTGGAGATTTTAGTATTAACGCGAGTAGTGTTAATGAATTAGATAGTTTAGTTTTGAAAGTTGAAGATAAAGTTTATGGTTGGAATATTAATGGGAATGAGGTTGATGAAGGTGTAAGTCATAGTTTTGAAAATACTGGCCGTATTCCTTACACGGTTAAAGCTTTTGATGTTCACGGCACTAAAAAAGTTTTGGAAGACTTTGTGGATGTTCGTGAAAGGCATGATTTTAGGGTTGAGGCTCGTGGTTTCTTTGATAAAAATCCTAATCCTTATGCTAGTATCCAAGCCAGGCATTTGGAGAGTGGAAGGGATACTACTATGGTTGCGGATGGAGATGGTATTATCAGCAGTGTTCTTCCGAGGGGTGATTACGTCTTGGATATTATTGGTGGTGAGGAGGCTAGTGTTGTTGATGGTGTTCCTGGTATGAGTGAGGTTAATCGTTTAATGGTTTCTGAGAATGAGTATCCTGTTCCTGGTATGTTTTGGCATGGTGCTGAGAGGGATGGTGTTCCTGTAACTTATGTAGTGAGTGGTTATGGTCCTAGGGAGTTGGAGAATCATCGTACGAATACTGGTAATGTTGAGGTTTTGTTCAGGCTTAGGGATGATTTTGATAGTCATATGGAGACTGTTGAGAACAAGTTCGATGTGGATACGCATGGTTATTTTATTGATGAGTGGAGTCGTTTTAATGATGTGATTTGGGTGGACCGGGGAGATTGGGAGGGTAGCGATAGGCATCCTTTTGTGATTTTGCCTGATGTTACTGAGGAGCAGGTGGTTGTTTTTAATAAAGGTAATTCTGCTTATGGTAGGGGTTGGAATGTAGCAGTGGCTGCGGGGAGTAATCTTCCTAGGGAGGATCATCCGGATGGTGGTTTGTATCTTCCAGGCAGTTCTTGGAATGAGGAGGAGTTGGAGAATTGGGAGATTTTTAAGGAGGATATGCGTAGTGTTTTAGAAGATAGTTTGGATATTAATCCTTTTAGTATTAAATTTGTGGAAGATTATGCGGAAAACCTCACGGATTTAGGTTATGTTAATCGTTTTGGTGGTTATGGTGATTATATGACTATTGCGGATAATGTTATGTACGTGGGCAGGACGAATTTAGGTGGTATTGAGAATAGGCGTATTAGGATACGTTATCCTCCTTCTCCTAGCGGACATCCTAATCCTCCTCCTATTGGGTACGATAATAATGAGCGGATTATGGAGTCTAGTTATTTTTTCGTGAATGGTAGTTTGCCTAGTTGGTATACTAATGAGTTGAATCATTTCTTCAGCACTGTTAACGAGCCGAATCCTGGTATTTGTAGCGTTAAGGATTTTAATACTAGTGCTATTGTTAATCCTGATCCTCCTAGTTATTGTACTGATAGGCAGGAGGTTAAGTATGTTGATGATGAAGGTAAGCATTTGCGCAGTGGTAATCCTAAGGATTTTATGGTTTGGATGGCTAGTGCGGGTTTTGGTGGTTTTCCTCAGCAACAGATTAGTCAGGTTTATATGCAGAAGTTAGGGGAGGATCCTGTTGCTGTAGAGTATGTTTTAGAAAGTGATGAGTGGGATCCTAGATCTTCTTATGATGATCGTAATAGGGGGGTTGGTAATGCGTATAAGGGTTTTAATTTAATGCTTCCTAAAACTGAATAAATCCCCGCCGTACCCCATTCAGCCTTTCCCTGCGCCAACTGTCATTGCGGACCCGACCTGTCATTGCGGGCTTGACCCGCAATCTCCCCGAATCGAGCTCCACACCCATTCAACGCAATCTCCCCGAATCGAGCTCCACACCCAATCCCCCATCCTCGCACCACTCGCCCAACCCGAAACCACCGCCGCGCCCTGTCCGGCTTTTCCTTGCGCCACCGTCATTGCGGACCCGACCCGTCATTGCGGGCTTGACCCGCAATCTCCCTGAATCAAGCACCATACCCATTCCGCAATGACCGCTAGAAATGG
Organism: Balneolaceae bacterium ANBcel3; assembly: GCA_030012235.1. Lineage (GTDB taxonomy): Bacteria > Bacteroidota > Rhodothermia > Balneolales > Natronogracilivirgulaceae > JASCXY01. The sequence continues at coordinate 3,139 of JASCXY010000167.1, forward strand.
GATTGCGGCCCCAACCGTCATTGCGGATCCCTTCGTCATTGCGGGCTTGACCCGCAACGCAATCTCCCCGAATCTAGCTCCATACCCATTCCGCAATGACCGCTAGAAATGGGATTGCGGACCCCTTCGTCATTGCGGGCTTGACCCGCAACGCAATCTCCCTGAACCAAGCTCCTCACCCATTCCCCGCAATCTCCCCGAATCAAGCTCCATCCCTGGAATTGCAATCCACTTCGACACCCATTCTTTCGCTCAAATCTCTCCACGTCGGATTTTTCCCAGCTACTAATTCTTCCTTCCATTTTCTTTTCCAGTTCTTGAGCTGTTTTTCTCTTTGAATCGCTACTCCAATGGAGGAAAAGACTTCATAATACACCAGTTTATCACAGTTATATTTACTGGTGAAGCTTTTATTAATTTTTGCTTTATGTTCAGCGATCCTGCACACCAAATTACTGGTTACACCAATATAAAGTACATTGTTGTGTTGATTCGCCATGATGTAAATGTATCCTCTTTTTTTCAAAAGTATAGCACTATTTAGAAATAACGGTTTAGCTGTCTTTGCTTTAAAAGGATAGTAATGAAACGGAAAGCTCAGCACAACGCTATTCTGTGCTTACTTGCAGTCACTGTGACCCCATTTATGCCCGACCAGTCATTGCGGACCTGACTGGTCATTGCGGACCCCTTCGTCATTGCGGACCCCGATCCGCAATCTCCCTGAATCAAGCTCCATACCCATTCAACGCAATCTCCCCGAATCAAGCTCCACACCCCCATCCACACCAAGCCCGGACAGCGTGAAGGCGTGGTTTTCATCTTTATCCTCTGCAATACGTACAATCTCAGGCATAAAAAGCTCTATCCCGGCCTGCTTGCGACGATTTTCAAGAATTCCAGCATACTGAACCTCCACCATCAGCCCCGGTTTCAGCCGAATGGCAGGACCAAAACGCTCTTCGTAATAACTTCGGGCTTTCTCCTTCAGCTGATGCCCATCCAGCAGAGAAGAAATCATAGTAGTGTTGGCAATGGCGACAAAACGGGAGTCCACGGGCGAACGCCGTATTCCAACCGTACATTCCGATGCATCCGTTCCAGGCAACGAACGGATATAAAGCACCGATGCCGTCAGAACTCTGCTTTTCGGAGTCGGACCATCGTTAGCGAGGCGACGGTCTGCCGCAAGGGCTGCAACCGCATCCAGCCGGCCTGTTTTCAGAAAGTGGCGGGAAAGATGAGGCACAGGAACATCGAACACAGCGGACAACGCCCGGATCAGAAAGGGGATAAAAAGCGCTCCCTGCGCCGGAGTCCTAGTTAGAATCTGAACAGAGCCCCGTATTTCCTCCGGAGTCATCTGTATCCACATCGCTTCCAGCGCACGGCTTTTTTCATCCGGGAAACGCATCGAGGCCAGATGCTGAAACAGACGCTGTACCTCCTTCAGCGAAAACCCTTCGCCACGTGGATCAAGCACCTTTCCACCCATGTTCTGAAAAAGAATTCCGGCCGCTTCAGATACATGGCTGACGGCCTCCCTGCAAGGTTTGATAACTTCCTGAATGCCGATATCCAGCATCCGGCTCATCGTCCGAAGGAGCAACTTTTGACTCGCAGCACCCGACGTTTTATCGCCCGGCGGCAAAGGCCCGTCCGTCAAAAAACGGATCGCCAGACAGAGCGACTCTTTTTCAAGCGCACCCAGATAGTCCGCATACCGGGTAATGGTATCATCCGGTGAAGCAGCGTGCGGACCGGGTACAAATGTCTCGCAGAACAGGGCAAAGGCTCCATGGCGTTGCCAGGTGAAAGGAAAAGCGTGGTCATCTCTTTTCCCGGCATCGTGCGCAGTGGAGATGCTGGAGAGATTCGGGGCAGAAAAAACGCGCTTGACATCGTTCAGGTTCGGGGGCAGCTTTTGGGATTGAAGCGGATGGCAGGAGATACCGGCTTGTCTCAAAAAGTGTAGCGCAACCGATGGATCCGGGGAGTGAGTCAGCCATACATGCCGCGGGGCAATGGTTTGACAAAGATCCAGCAACTCGAAAAAGTCGATGTGATCGGACAACGGGATGGCATGTCCGGACGTAATATTGCGGGTAGCGGCCCAACCGGAGATGTACGCCGTTTTAATAGGTCGGGTGGCGGAAAGCTGCTCGGCTATTTCCCTTGAAGGAGTGATACAG
>JASCXY010000168.1 GCA_030012235.1 Balneolaceae bacterium ANBcel3
GCAAAAAAAAAGCGGTAACTGAGAAAAAGTCTCAATTACCGCTAAAATAAAAAGATGAGGCGACGACCTACTCTTCCGCTATAGGCAGTACCATCGGCGCCTGGGAGCTTAACGGCCGTGTTCGGGATGGGAACGGGTGTGGCCTCCCGGCAATAATCACCTCATCAAAATCAAATAACAAGTTCAGTAAAGAATCTATATATAAAAGAAAGCAACAAAGGCGATGCGTTCTATTGCGGGCTTATATGCTGTCATACAAGCTCGTGCAGAACAAAAAACAAAAGCCTTAAGAGCGATTAGTACGGCTCGGCTGAACATGTTACCATGCGTACACCTACCGCCTATCAACCAGGTCGTCTTCCTGGGCTCTTGGGGGAATACTTATCTTGGAGTGGGCTTCGCGCTTAGATGCTTTCAGCGGCTTATCCCGTCCGAACATAGCTACCCTGCAATGCATGCGACCACACAACAGGTACACCAGAGGTTCGTCCACCCCGGTCCTCTCGTACTAGAGGCAGCTCTCCTCAATATTCCAACGCCCACAGTAGATAGGGACCGAACTGTCTCACGACGTTCTGAACCCAGCTCGCGTACCGCTTTAAATGGCGAACAGCCATACCCTTGGGACCTTCTCCAGCCCCAGGATGCGATGAGCCGACATCGAGGTGCCAAACCTCCCCGTCGATATGAACTCTTGGGGGAGATCAGCCTGTTATCCCCGGAGTACCTTTTATCCTTTGAGCGACGGCCCTTCCATTCGGAACCGCCGGATCACTAAGCCCTGCTTTCGCAGCTGCTCGACTTGTAAGTCTCGCAGTCAAGCTCCCTTGTGCCTTTACACTCGCGGCACGATTGCCAACCGTGCTGAGGGAACCTTTGGGAGCCTCCGTTACTCTTTAGGAGGCGACCGCCCCAGTCAAACTACCCACCATGCAATGTCCCCTGAGGGTACAGGGTTAGAAGCCAGCTGAGACAAGGGTGGTATTTCAAGTGTGGCTCCACACCGACTGGCGCCGATGCTTCAAAGCCTCCCACCTATCCTGCACATGACTCATCCGAATCCAATGCAAAGCTATAGTAAAGGTTCACGGGGTCTTTCCGTCCCACTGCGGGTACTCGGCGTCATCACCGAGACCACAATTTCACCGAGCTCATGGCCGAGACAGTGCCCAAATCGTTACACCATTCGTGCAGGTCGGAACTTACCCGACAAGGAATTTCGCTACCTTAGGACCGTTATAGTTACGGCCGCCGTTTACCGGGGCTTCAGTCAAGAGCTTCGCCGAAGCTAACTCCCTTCCTTAACCTTCCGGCACCGGGCAGGTGTCAGTCCCTATACATCCACTTTCGTGTTAGCAGAGACATGTGTTTTTGTTAAACAGTCGTTTGGGCCTTTTCACTGCGCCCTGTATTGCTACAGGGGATCCTTCTCCCGAAGTTACGGATCCAATTTGCCGAGTTCCTTAGCCATGAATCACTCGAGCACCTTAGGATTCTCTCCTCACCCACCTGTGTCGGTTTACGGTACGGGCCATGTAAACAAACTACGACGCTTTTCTTGGCAGCATGATTAGCCTGACTATCCGTTTGGCCGAAGCCGCCCGGTACTGTCGACGCTTAGCATTAATGTGATGCGGATTTGCCTGCATCACTGCCTAACGCCTTCAACGTGGTATTTCGTCTCCACGCGCAGGGGTCACTTCTGCGTCACGCCTTAGCCTAGCGTTTACACGGGTACGGGAATATTTAACCCGTTTTCCATCGGCCTGCTCTGGCATTGCGCCACAGGTGCCTTAGGTCCCGACTAACCCTGATCCGATTAACGTTGATCAGGAACCCTGGGGTTTTCGGTGGACCGGTTTCTCTCCGGTCTTATCGTTACTCATGCCTACAGTTTCTCTTGCCATCGCTCCAATGCCCATCTCCAGGCACCTTCGACGCTATGGCAATGCTCCCCTACCCCTTGCAAGCGAACTTGCAAAGACACAGCTTCGGTAATTGACTTAATGCCCGACCATTTTCGACGCCGGGTCGCTCGACCAGTGAGCTATTACGCACTCTTTAAATGAATGGCTGCTTCTAAGCCAACATCCTGGTTGTCTGAGCAACCCAACCTTCTTTGATCAACTTAGCCAATATTTCGGGACCTTAGCTGGTGTTCTGGGTTGTTTCCCTCTCGCGACAGGACGTTATCATCCCGCCGCTGACTGCCGGACTCCACTCTACGGTATTCGGAGTTTGTCAAGGTTTGGTAGGCGGTGAAGCCCCCTAGCCTAATCAGTGCTCTACCTCCGTAGATCAGCATCCGACGCTATACCTAAATATATTTCGGGGAGAACGAGCTATCTCCAAGTTTGATTAGCCTTTCACCCCTATCCACAGCTCATCCGATGGCTTTTCAACGCCAGGCGGTTCGGACCTCCACCGGGTATTACCCCGGCTTCATCCTGGCCATGGATAGATCACTTGGTTTCGCGTCTGCCCCAACATACTATCGCGCCCTTTCAGACTCGCTTTCGCTACGGCTTCGCCCCTCAGGGGCTTAACCTCGCACGTTAGGTGCAACTCGTAGGCTCATTATGCAAAAGGCACGCCGTCACACATTCAAACACGAATGCTTAAATATGCTCCGACCGCTTGTAGGCACACGGTTTCAGGTACTTTTAACTCGCCCTCTCGGCGTTCTTTTCACCTTTCCCTCACGGTACTTGTTCACTATCGGTCACCAGAGAGTATTTAGCCTTGCCGGATGGTGCCGGCTGATTCAGACAGGGTTTCTCCGGCCCCGCCTTACTCAGGAGTCCACTACCATTAAATATACTTACGCGTACAGGGCTTTCACCTTCTGTGGCCGATCTTTCCAGATGCGTTCCACTTCGCATATTTAACAGATATCGTGGTCCTACAACCCCGGCAATCGTAATCGCCGGTTTGGGCTGTTCCCCGTTCGCTCGCCACTACTTAGGGAATCACTATTGTTTTCTCTTCCTGCCCTTACTTAGATGTTTCAGTTCAGAGCGTTCGCTCCCGGCTTACGCCGGGCCTGGGGGTTCTCCCATTCGGAAATCCGCGGATCACAGCTTCTTTGCAGCTCCCCGCAGCTTATCGCAGCTTTGCACGTCCTTCTTCGCCTTCTGGTGCCAAGGCATCCACCATGTGCCCTTCGGTGCTTTTGTTTTTTGGCCTGCACGTGCTCGCGTGCAGCGCCCGGAATACGCACTGACCCTTAAGCCAATGGCATCCCTTCCTTTGTTGCTTTCTTTTATACATATTTTCAATGAACATCGCGTGGAGCTAGCCGGAGTCGAACCGGCGACCTCCTGCTTGCAAGGCAGGCGCTCTAGCCAGCTGAGCTATAGCCCCTTTTTCAGTGGGCTTGGGAGGAGTTGAACCTCCGACCTCACGCTTATCAGGCGTGCGCTCTAACCACCTGAGCTACAAGCCCAGCACATACTCCTATAAACTTTTATAAAAACAAGAAAATCGCACAACAAGCCAGATCACAAATCCAAGGTGCTCTCCTTAGAAAGGAGGTGATCCAGCCGCACCTTCCGGTACGGCTACCTTGTTACGACTTAGCGCCAGTTGCGAGTCTTACCCTGGATACCTGCCCCCCGAAGGTTAGCTCAGCATCGTCAGGTACTACCCACTTCCATCGCTTGACGGGCGGTGTGTACAAGGCCCGGGAACGTATTCACCGCGTCATTGCTGATACGCGATTACTAGCGATTCCAACTTCACGGAGTCGAGTTGCAGACTCCGATTCGAACTGGGATCGGCTTTACGGATTGGCCACTCATCGCTGAGCAGCTGCCCTCTGTACCGACCATTGTAGCACGTGTGCAGCCCCGGACGTAAGGGCCATGATGACTTGACGTCGTCCCCACCTTCCTCACTACTTGCGTAGGCAGTCTGGCCAGAGTCCCCGACATTACTCGTTGGTAACTGACCACAGGGGTTGCGCTCGTTGCGGGACTTAACCCAACACCTCACGGCACGAGCTGACGACAGCCATGCAGCACCTTCCTGGTCGTCCCGAAGGAACCTCCCTTTTCGGGGAGTAGCAACCAGGATTTAGCCCGGGTAAGGTTCTTCGCGTTGCATCGAATTAAGCCACATGCTCCACCGCTTGTGCGGGCCCCCGTCAATTCCTTTGAGTTTCATTCTTGCGAACGTACTCCCCAGGTGGTATGCTTAATGCGTTAGCTGCAGCACTGATTGACCCGAAAGCCAACCAACACCTAGCATACATCGTTTACAGCGTGGACTACCAGGGTATCTAATCCTGTTCGCTCCCCACGCTCTCGTGCCTCAGCGTCAGTTGTGACCCAGCAGGCCGCCTTCGCCACTGGTGTTCTTCGTAATATCTATGCATTTCACCGCTACACTACGAATTCCACCTGCCTCTGTCACACTCAAGAATCCCAGTATCCATGGCACGTTTACCGTTGAGCGGTAAGATTTCACCACAGACTTAAGATTCCGCCTACGCACCCTTTACACCCAATGATTCCGGACAACGCTTGCACCCTCCGTATTACCGCGGCTGCTGGCACGGAGTTAGCCGGTGCTTATTCAACAGGTACCGTCAAACCAGGTCGAAACCCGGACTTTCTTCCCTGACAAAAGCCGTTTACGATTCAAAGAACCTTCTTCCGGCACGCGGCGTGGCTGCGTCAGACTTGCGTCCATTGCGCAATATTCCTCACTGCTGCCTCCCGTAGGAGTCTGGCCCGTGTCTCAGTGCCAGTGTGGGGGATCATCCTCTCAGAACCCCTACGCATCATCGTCTTGGTAAGCCGTTACCTTACCAACTAACTAATGCGACGCAAACTCATCTACAGACGCCAAAGCTTTAACAACTGTGGCCATGTGGCCCCGCTGCATTATGCGGTATTAGCCACGCTTTCGCGTGGTTATCCCCCATCTGTAGGTAGATTGTTTACGTGTTACTCACCCGTTCGCCAGTCTCATCATAGAGCAAGCTCCATGAATCCCCTTCGACTTGCATGTGTTAGGCCCGCCGCCAGCGTTCGTCCTGAGCCAGGATCAAACTCTCCGTTGTAATTCATTCAATTTGATTATAAACCAATCTGAACTTTATAGAATTTTCCGTGAGCTTTCCTTGACTCGTTTTCTTTTTTCCTAAACCAACCACCAATATCTACCTGAGTATTCGTGGCCAGCCCAGGGGCTCGCTATGCGATTTTCTTGTCTTTACATTCGTTCAAAGAACACGCGCTTGACTTGCAAGCATCCTCCGCCACTGTTTTTGTGGCAGACTCCAAATATAACCAACTTCCTGT
>JASCXY010000169.1 GCA_030012235.1 Balneolaceae bacterium ANBcel3
CCCGTTTCTGGTTACAGGCAGCAGCGAGACTTCGGTTCCTATGATGCCCCCCTGGAATGGAAGGCTCTTTGCGGAATATAATCTTCAGACAACATTTCGACTGGGAGTGGCATCCCGCTGGGCGGCAAAGCAGCATCGCACCGACCAATTTGAAGAACCCACCGACGGATATGTCCTTTTTGATGCGTATCTGCAATACCAAAGGAGTGCATTCGGAGGTTTTCATACGATTACATTGACCACAGAGAACCTGCTGGATGCCGAATACCGGAATCATCTTTCACGAATCAAGTCGGTGATGCCTGAACCTGGGCGAAACATCAAACTGCTCTACCGGGTCTTCTTTTAAAGATTCTGAAGAAGAACTCTATACGTATAGCAATGATCTTTGGATGAGCTGGTAAACCATCCCTGGTTTATTCCTCCGGAGTGATTCGGGTAGCCAGGCGAACCATCAGGTCTTTTCGTTTATTTCTTCGGGAAATAATGGGAACTCCGGAACTGGAAACCTCCATAGACTCAAATCGTAACTCAATGTCCACGGCATGGTGATGCTTGTGTTCAAGCATGGATTTTTTTAACCCGGAGACGACCCGGTCGAAGGTTTGTTCTATATCATTACTCATACTCTTCCTCCTTCAGGTCAGGGTCGATTTTCCCATGAAGATTTAATTCTATCTCTCCGTTTTTATCCAGAAAAAAACGGTCTTTTTCGTTACTGAGCTTCATTTTTAACTCAAAATCGACGTCGCCGACGATAAGTGCCGTGCGCCTGTCTTGTTCCTTATGGTTTTTGGCGGACTGATCCATGACCCTGCTTATGCTTTTTTGAAGCGTTATGAGCAGATTTTCGAGGGACTGTTTTTCATCCATGATGATCTATTGTTCGTTAGATTCTTCTTCCAGGGATTTAATGAGCCGGTTGATATCTTCCTCCGATGTCGGAGACAGATTTCGCTCGAGAAGGAAGGCGTTCAGATCTGCTTTGTGATTGCTGATGACAAAACGTGTGCTTGCACGCAAGGCACTTTCCAGGCTGGATTCATTAGAAAACCCATACTTTCCGCTGGAATGAACGGGTCCAACACGTATGCCACCCGATATGCTTCCTTCCTTTTTTTGGACACTGGCAATGCGGACGGTGATATCTACATCCAGAGTTCCGTCCAGTTCAATGACCGGAGCCTGATTAAGGAGTTGGCGAATCTGTTCAGCATCGATCGATCCGTCGTCTTTGCGAAAAAAGGGTTTCTGTGACTTAATCCATTTTGCCCAAATTTTGCGATAGCTTTTCTCCGTTTCACATACAGCCTCAAGTGGACTCGTAAAGAGTTCTTTGTATAAATCGGATAGTTGGATATTCATCTCTGATGGATTTTGATGGAGGTTTAGAGAACTTCCGGGGGATACAGCGATGAAACAGTGTTACCTGAGCAATATAGCAAAAAGATAGATAGGAGAAAGGGGGTTATCCGCTTCTGCAGGAGAAAGAAGCAGGTCGCCAATCACACGGTCAGTTTCTGTTACAACCAGTTTTCGGTAATGAAATAGTGTGTTTATGGAATGATATAGTCATCCTTCAAAAGGATACATCCCGATACAGGTGACTTCATAGTAGGGAAATACAAGAACACCAGATCCTGAAAGTTATCGAAGAAGGGGTACTGAATAACCACAACGGTTTATCAATACCCCTTGCTTCCAATGATACCTTTTAAGAGAGATTTTGGCGGACAACGCCCTCAAGCTGATCGGCTTGCATGACACCGGCCTGTTGCCAGCGGACTTTTCCTTTTTCGAATAGCATCAGGGTTGGAATGCCTCTTACCTGATACTGAATTGCCAGGTCAGGGTGACGGTCCGTGTCCACTTTTATCACGTGGACCTCATCGCCCAGGCGCTTCTTTACGTCCTCAAGTATAGGCGCCATCATCCGGCAGGGACCACACCAGTCGGCGTAAAAGTCTACCAGCACCGGTTTATCACCGTCAACTACTTCCTGAAAACTTAATTCTTTGATATTTTTATTCATCGTCTCGTTCATGATTGATTTCCTCACGTTCGTTTTAGTTAAAAAAAAGGTTTTGAGTCACGATTTGGCGGCATCGTTATCCGACGTACCCGAATTAATTTCACATTGCCCTCCGTAGCATGCCCCCACCAGGCATCCGGTATTGGTAAGCGCCTGAAGCAGGAAAAAAAGGCCGAGCAAAAGTGTAGCACCACTGCCGTACAGCATCGAATGAATCAGTAAAAAGATCCCGGAAAGAAGAACGACGATACGCATGGCATGCCAGTTGGCTGAAAGATGCTTTTTGATAGCTGTAATATTCATTTTGATACCGTTTAGTGACCTTTGATTTTATAACTATCTAAAGATATAGATTATTATATGTATTGTCAATTAAAAGAACGCATCCATGTCAGATTCCGTTCCGAGGTATTCGATACCGGTGTTCTGAAAAAGACATGCGCATCAGCAGAAGGGCTGATGCTTTATGGTACACATGCCTTTTTCGACACCAAATAAGGGGTATCAATTTGGAGTTAATCGATACACAGATCCGTTGGAATGGTCATTAAGGATGTAAATAGCATCATCCGGACCCACACGTACATCCCTTATCCGTCCGATTTCCCGAAGAAGAAGCTCTTCCTCGTGCATAACCTCGTAATCATATAATACCACCCGGCGAATGCGTTCTGCACGGAGGCCTCCGGCAAGCAGATTGCCATCCCATCGGTTCGAAAAGTGACTTCCGCGAATCAGCGCCAATCCGGATGGGGCAAGTGTTGGCAGGAATTCATACACCGGATCCTCCATGCCTTCCCGGGAGCGAGCTTCAGTGTGAGGGAATTCTTCCTGAGTCCGGTAATCCAGCCCGAGGGAAACGACCGGCCAACCATAATTCTTTCCGGCTTGTACCAGATTTAATTCATCACCACCGCGGGGACCGTGTTCTGTGGCCCAAATCTCTTCGGTAACCGGATCTACCACCAGTCCCTGGATGTTCCGGTGTCCATAGGAGAAAATTTCATCGAGTGCGTCTGGATTTCCAACAAACGGATTATCCGAAGGCGCTGTACCATCATCGTTCAGACGCAGCAGGGTTCCGGCATGATCCATTAAATCCTGAGCTCTTGGCGGATCGGAACCACGATCTCCGATACTCATGAGTAACTTTCCATCGGGAGTCCATGCCAGTTTGGAACCATAGTGACGGCCGGGATCCGAGTACTTGTTTTGGACAAATAACTCCTCAAGATCTGCCAGGCGATCGTCTTCGATCCGGGCCCGTGCAAGTGCGGTTGCCGTAAGGCCGCTGCCATCCGGTTTTGAATAGGTGAGATAGATCCATCCATTGGATGCGTACTCAGGATGTACCGATACTTCCATGAGTCCGCCTTGTCCGCGTGCGGTAATCTCCGGGAGCCCTGAAATTTCCGTTACTGAACCATTATCGATGATCTTAAGTTGTCCGGGGCGTTCTGTGACCAGCATCCGCCCGTCAGGAAGAAAATCGATCGACCATGGATGCTCAAATCCACCTGCAATTTCGGTCAATTGCAGGCTCGCATACTCAGAAGACAGAGTTCTGGGCGTGTTTTGAGTAGTGGCCGCAGAGGACTCAGAATCCGGAGAGTTGACATCGCAGCTTAACATAAAAAAAAGAAGAAAGGCCGGAATAAGAACTGCCGTTTGTAAACGCATAGGGTATTGTTTTGTTTAAGATGGACGTATACGGTATCAAAGCCGATGTTTATATCTTGTGGCTTTTGCTGATGTTACATGTAACACTTCGTTTTTTGAAGGGGTTCCCTGACGTCTGTATCCTGCAGAGCGGTGAAAAGTGGGCTCTGGAGCAAAAAGCCAAGAAAAGCCATTGAACTGATCGAAAAAAAACATAGATTCTTTGAGATTACCGGCTTTTGCCGAACAACCTGGCAGAATAACCATACGATTGTGTCTGACATTACATCCGCCATTCGTCGTTTTAAGGAGTTGCAGCATATTGCAGTTGCAGGGGTTTCCCGGAAAGGAAATTTACCGGGTAATCATATATGTGAAAAGCTTGCAGCATCGGGCAGGGATGTATATGTAGTTCATCCGGAAATCACCGAATGGCCGAATTGTACCTGTTATCCCACGGTTGAAGCCTTGCCTGAAGCCGTAGAAGGACTGGTTGTTGCTACACACCGGAAGCATACACTGAAACTGACCCTGCAGGCCATAGAAAAACAAAACCTCCGTCATATTTGGTTTCATCGCAGCTTCGGGGAAGGAAGTGTCGATGAGGAAGCATTGAACCGGGCCAGAGAGCATGGCCTTTCCGTAACTTCGGATGGATGTCCCATGATGGTTTTTGAGCCGGTGGATATCTTCCACCGGTGTGTGGGATGGTTCAAAGGAATATCACCTGAATAATTAATATCACTGTTAGCTATGAAACGTTTTCTCTCTCTCTTACTTCCATTGTTACTGACCGGCCTTCTGGCGTGTTCATCCACGGAAAAGGCCGCGCAAACACCTTCAAACGAAGTGGATCGTCCTGACACTCGCCAGGAAGCTCCCGAAACGGTGTCCGTTTCTTCAGATGAATCATCGGATGAAGGCCTTCTTTCCGTAGAACTTCTTTGGGAAATGGAGCGTTTCGGTTCGCCGGTGATTTCTCCGGATGGAAAGTGGATTGTCGCACCGCTGACCCGCTATACCGTAGACGATGATAAAAGCCACACCGACTTATGGCTGTTCTCGCCGGATGGATCGGTTGAACGGCCGCTTACCCGTCATGGATCAGCCGATGGTCAGCCGGTATTCAGCCCGGACAGTCGTAAACTGGCTTTTATAACCAGGAGGGAAGGCGATGAACAGGCGCAGCTCTATGTGATGCCTCTGGATCAGCCCGGCGAGGCGGTCCGCCTGGTTACCGTACCTACCGGAGTATCGGCTCCAAAATGGGTCGGTGGACATATTTATTTTATTTCGAGGGTTTGGCCCGGTAAAACCTGGGGTGAAATGGAAGCCGAACTGGAGAAACAACGGGCGTCTCATATCTCTGCCCGTATATGGAACCAGTTACCCTACAGTCACTGGGATCACTGGATTGACGAAGAGCGTCAGGCGCATCTTTTCCGTGTTCCTGCGGTTTCCGGAGGGTATGAAGATCTGTTTCGTGCACGCGAACGTTCGGCCTGTGCCGGAAGCGACCTGTTGAGCCGATGCCGGATTGAAGCCATCACCGAACCCACAGGAAGAGAGTTGCC
>JASCXY010000017.1 GCA_030012235.1 Balneolaceae bacterium ANBcel3
CTTCCAACAGAACCACCGGTGTTCAGCAAGGCCAGTGTTTCCTTCATTTTGGTTTCAACATCCGACTCTTCAATTTTCGGAGCTTTCCTGGACTTGATCCTTTTCTTCTTTTTCTTGGTTTTGATCAGTTCGTCATCGTCCTTTGCCAACGGGGGATCCCCTTTCACCCGCTTTGCAGCTACTTTTTTCTTTTTGGGCTTTTCGGTTTCTTCTACGGGATCTGCATCGGCAACCGCATCTTTTTTCTTCGCTTTTTTACCTTTTTTCCGCTTTTTCTTTCCGGATCCTTCTTCTTCCGGGCCGGTGATCTGAATTTTTCCTAAAACTCTTGTACCTGCCAGTGTTTCCTTGCGGCCACGAATAATTTCGAGAGGTTCAGCCTCAACCTCTTCCTCCTCTTCATCCTCCACTTCTTCAATGATAAAGCCGTGGCTTTCGATATCGGTCTCTACTACTTCCGGTTCTTCCTCTGCATCGGTTTTCTGTTCCCCGGAAGGATCTGCCGTCTCAGGTTCTTCTTCTTTTTCTTTTTCTTCTTCTGAAGTAACCGGTTCTTTTTCAACAGGCTCAGAAACATCCTCTTCCGGTTTCTCTGCCTCTGCAGGTGTTTCTGGATTTTCTTCTTTTTTATCGGCCGTATCCGCGGTTTCAGGCTCCTTTTCCGAAGGAACTTCCTGATCCGGTTTTACCTCTTCTTTCGTTTCGGTTTTCTCTTCCGGTTCAAGAGGCAGGGATTCCAATTCCGGCGTTGACTTGTCGTCATCGGCCGGCTTCAGATCATCGATCGGATCAAGAAAATTATCAATAGTTACCGATTCATTTCTGCTGGTTCTGAACGTACTTCTCCGCTCTTCATACTCTTCTCTTGCCTTAACATGGTCTTTGCTTTTTGCCTTGTCTTCGCCATAAACCGATTCAAGTGCCGAGTACATCTCGGGTGTTACTTTTGCATTCGGCTTATTACTTAAAGAGAAGCCGTTTTCATTCAATGAATCTACAATGGATTGCGTAGAAACATTAAACTCCGATGCAACTTTAAACAACGGTTTCGGTTTAGCATTTTCTGTCATATATGTACGTTCTATTCGTTATGTAATGTCTGCCGTCGGGTCAGACTTCGTCTTCTTCAAATTCATCCTCAATCGTACGAATGATTTTCTTCGCCGTTTTGAGATCCAGTTTTCCTTCTGTTCTGCGTTCCAGTTCTTCGGGACGCAATTCGAGTACCGCTCGTGCCGTGTCACAGCCAATATCAAAAAGCAATTGCACGACTTCTTCTCCAAAATCTTCGGAAAATTCAAAAATATCGATATCGTCTTCGTCTTCTACTTCACGATAGACATCAATTTCGTATCCGGCCAGTTGTGTCGCCAGGCGAATATTAACTCCACCTTTTCCAATGGCTTTCGATACCTGATCCGCCGGCACCACGACCTTTGCCCGTTTCTCTTTTTTGTCAAGATCCACAGACTGTACATACGCCGGCTGCAAAGCACGTTTGATGAACTCATGTTCATCATCGGTAAAGTTAATCACATCGATATTCTCATTGCAAAGCTCACGAACAATGGAGTGAATACGGATGCCCTTCATTCCGACGCAGGCCCCTACGGGATCTACACGCTCGTCATTGGATACAACAGCGACCTTTGAACGATCACCGGGTTCACGAACGGTTTTAACAATTTCGATGACTCCATCGAACACTTCAGGAATCTCGTTTTCAAACAATCGCTCCAGGAAAAGCGGAGATGTCCTGGAAATGATGACGGCCGGATTTCCTTCCTGGCGCTTAACCTCAACTACGACGGCACGAATGGTGTCGCCTTTTCTGTAACGATCTTTGTAAATCTGGTGCGATTTAGGCATAACCAGCTCAACGCCGTTATGATTGACCAGAATATCCCGGTTTCGCACCTGATACACATCCCCAAGTACGATTTCTCCAATCCGGTCGCTGTAATCCTCAAAAATATTGTCCTTTTCTATTTCACGAATGCGCTGTGCCAGGGTCTGGCGAGCCATCATGACCGATCGCCGGCCAAAATCCTCGATTTTCACTTCCTGTGCAAATTCATCGTAAAGTTCAAGATCCGAGTCCAGTTTTTTTGCTTCGATAATACCGATTTCATTCACCGGGTCGGTCAATTCTTCATCCGGTACCACTTCTCGTACATGCATCATCTGAATCTCACCCCGATCCGGATTTAAAATCACAGAAAAGGCATCATCCGAGTCATATTTTTTTCGGATCATAGAGCGAAATACATCTTCCAGAATAGAGAGAAGTAAATCTCTTTCAATGCCTTTATCCTTTGCTATTTCCGCAAAAGAATGAATAATCTGTTTTGAAATATCCGTTTGCATGTATTTTAAAATATCGAGACTACCGTTATTATTTAAATGAGGGCTGAATCCTTGCTTCCTGAATTTCTGAAAAAGGTATCTGGATGGCGTCTTTTCCCGAACCCGGATTCAGAAGAACCTTTTCTTCCTGCACCTCTTCCAGTTTTCCTTCAGCGGATCTGGTTTCGTCACCATCGGTATACCTGATAACTGCGATACGTCCAATGTTGTTGAGATATTGTCTTCGGTCTCGCAACGGACGATCCAGCCCGGGTGAAGAAACATTAAGCGTATACTTTTTTTCGTGCCACCCGTCCGCATCCAGCAGAAGCTTCAACTCTCTACTGATTTTTGCACACTGATCAAGCGAAATGTTTCCTTTTTCAGCCTCCAGATAAATCCATATACTGTAGTTGGAAGAAGAGCCCTTCAGCTCCGCTTCCACCAGGTACAGATCCGTACCTGTCAGGACTTGTTCGGCCAATGTTGATATGTGATTGATCTCTTCCAGGTGAACTCCGAATTCAGTTATCCAAATACAAAAAAAGTGAGCCTTTTACGGGCTCACTTACAAGTTCTAAATATACGTCATAATTTGGCAATAGCCAAACGTAACACGCTTTAAGAATGGATATTATACCATCTTTCTTTCAGTGTCCACTCTCTTTCCCTCCCGTTTTTTTTAATCTTTTTTGAATTATTACTATACTGATCGTGATCACAGTTTTTCCCGGAACCCATTTCACGGTCAAATTGTCCGGACATTAACTTTTTATTTTTTATGTTCCATCCATTCTATTTTATGAAGCTCTTTCCATGGAGCATGCTTCTTTTTCTTATACTCGCTTCGTCCTGTTCGGAGGATGAACCGACAGAAAGACAAGGGCGTACCATTGATCCAAACCAAACCGTGGTCATTCTGGATGAAGAAGGCCGGGAAATAACCGAAGTTCGTGTAGCTATTGCTGATTCGGAGTACAGCAGAAACCTGGGCCTGATGGATGTTCATGATCTACCGATGGATACCGGGATGCTTTTTATATTTGAGGATGAGCGGCCCCGAAGTTTCTGGATGGTGAACACCCCTCTTCCCCTGGATATGCTTTTTGCCGACCGCCACGGAGAGATCGTTCGTATTCGTACCAATACTGTTCCTTACTCTGACCGGCAAGTTACTTCCGGTCATCCCGCAAAGTATGTCCTTGAAGTAAACGCCGGCTTTTCCTATGAATTTGATATTCGGGAAGGCATGCGGATCGAACGCCGGTAATTATCTGCCTTTACTCAGCTCGCTGAAGATGTCCCCGGCCTTTTTTTCAAGCTCTTCCACGGTTCCGTCGTTATAAATGACACGATCTGCTTTCAGGATCATCTTATCCTGGCTCATCTGGGTGCGCATGCGCTGCACAATTTCTTTTTCATCATGTCCGTCGCGGATTTGAATACGCTTAACACGTTTGCTTTCTGAAGCCGCTATCACAATGACCACATCCAGCACAGCCGGACGTCCCTGATCCAGCAACAACGCGGCTTCTGCTCCAAATAACGGATAGCCTTCTTTTTCGGCTTGCACCTTCTCTTCTTCTATTCTACGAAATACCGCCGGGTGTACGCAGGCATTAAGCGTTTTTACCATGCCTTCTTTAAACGCTTTCCGGGAGATCCACTCTTTGTTGAGTCCTTGTTTTGTATACGATTCCTCTCCAAAAGCTTGAATAACCGCATTTCTGACTCCGGGATCGTGTTCCATCAGTTCCCGTGCAATCTGATCGGCATAGACGACCTTTGCCCCGAGGCGTTCCCAGGTACTGCAAAAAGTGGTTTTTCCACTGCCCATTCCACCTGTGATCCCCACACTGTACATTTGGCCGGCCCGGTTAAATGATGGTATCGTATTTTTCTGATTCCAGGGATGTTGGATAATCGGTCGTATAATGGAGTCCGCGGCTTTCTTTCCTTCTCATCGCACTTCGGATAATCATATACGCATTGGCAATCAGGTTTCTCAGTTCACACAGAGCCACGCTGACCCTGGACCTTTGATAAAAGCTTTCGGTTTCCTCGTAAAGCAGATGCGTTCGCCGGAACGCACGGGCCAGACGAAGGTCGCTGCGCACAATCCCCACATAATTCCACATGATTTTTTGGAGTTCTTCGCGGTTATGTGATACAAGAATGGCTTCTTCTATATTGGTCGTCCCGCTATCGTCCCAGGCGGGCACATTGGGTAACGCCCCCAGCCCACGGATATATTCCACAGAGTTCAAAGCTGCTTTTTTCGAAAAGACGATGGCTTCCAGAAGGCTGTTGGATGCCAGTCTGTTTGCGCCATGCAGGCCGGTACACGATGCTTCTCCGGCACAATACAGTCCGTGTATGGATGTTCTTCCTTCCATGTCCGTCAACACTCCGCCGCACAGATAGTGGGCTGCCGGAACCACGGGAATCCACTCTTTGGTGATATCTATTCCATGCAGAAGGCAGTTTTCATGAATATGCGGGAAAGAGGTTCGGATCACATCCGGTTTGAGGTGGGTAATATCCAGATAGACGGTATCGTCACCGCTTTTTTTCAGGTGATCGTCAATTGCTCTTGCCACGATATCTCTTGGAGCCAGTTCGGCACGTTCATCATAGTTTCTCATAAACGCGTCGCCCTTTTCCGTCCTGAGAATCCCCCCCTTGCCCCTTACTGCTTCTGAAATCAAGAAAGAATCGGCATCGGGAAGATTGAGGGTTGTTGGATGAAACTGCATGAACTCCATATTTGCCACTCTGGCTTTGGCTCTGTAAGCCATGGCAATACCATCTCCTGTTGCAATCGCCGGGTTTGTAGAATACTGATACACTTCGCCCACACCTCCGGTAGCCAGAAGGGTGGCTTTTGCATAGACGGGTTCTACTTTATTCGAGTAGGTATCGAACACATACGCACCGTAGCAATGAGTGTCTGAATCATGCCGGGTTACTTTTTTTCCGAGATGATGTTCCGTAATCAGTTCCAGCGCAAAATGGTGTTCAAATATTTCGATATTGGAGTGTTTTCCGACGGCAGATAACAGTGCCAGTTCAATTTCCTTGCCCGTCCGGTCTGCGGCATGGACAATCCGGTTTCTGGAATGGCCACCTTCGCGCCCCAGATCCAGGTTCCCTTTGTTTTCCGTAAAACGTGCTCCCCAATCCAGCAGCTCCCGGATGACATCCGGCCCGCTCTGAACGACCATTTTCACGACCTCTTCATGACAGAGTCCGGCTCCGGCCACCAGTGTATCCTGAATATGAGCTTCAAAGCTGTCCTCTTTATCGACAACGCTTGCAAGCCCGCCCTGCGCATAGTTTGTGTTCGATTCAGCCGAATCCTTTTTCGTAATTACAGCAACCGTGCCGTACCGGGCAACTCTCAGGGCATAAGAAAGCCCGGCGCCGCCACTTCCTAAAACCAGAAAATCATACGTTTTATGCATCTGACATCATAAGGTAAGCCTTAATAAACTCTTCCAGATCGCCATCCATGACGGCGTCTACACCGGACGTTTCGTAACCGGTTCTGTGATCTTTAACCATATTATACGGGTGAAAAACGTACGAACGGATCTGAGATCCCCATTCGTTCTTCATTTTACTGCTTTCCAGCTGATTTTTCTGCTCTTCTTTAATCTTTCTTTCAAGGTCATATACCCTGGACTTGAGCATCACCATCGCTTTTTCTCTGTTTTGCAACTGGGAACGCTCCTGCTGGCATTCCGCGACGACCCGTTCCTGCCGGCCGTCAGACAACATACCGGTCCATACTAAACGGACCCCGGTCTCTACCTTGTTTACGTTCTGGCCTCCTTTTCCACCCGCATGGAACCGCTGTAATTCAATATCATCGTCGTTTAAATCCACTTCAATTTCGTCATCGATCAGCGGAGTAACAAAAACCGAGCAAAACGAGGTATGTCTTCGGGCGTTGCTGTCGAACGGTGATATTCTCACAAGTCGATGCACTCCATTTTCTGCCTGCAGATAGCCGTATGCAAATGCTCCTTTTACTTCTAGCGTGGCACTTTTGATCCCGGCCACTTCTCCCGGCTGATACTCAAGGACGGTTGCGTCAAATCCATTATGGTCGGCCCAGCGCACATACATACGATACAGCATTTCAGCCCAATCCTGGCTTTCCGTGCCTCCGGCACCCGGATTAATCGTCAGCAGCGCATCACGCCGGTCATCCGGGCCATCCAGCATGTTCATAAACTCAAGCTCTTCGACTTCTTTTTTCAAAGCCGCAGATTCTGCATTCAGATCTTCTTTAACATCATCTCCTTCAGCAAGGATTTCCCTGAACAACAAAATATTTTGTCTGCGCTCGTCTATTTTTTCCCATTCAGATACCCACTTTTTCTCAAAATTCAACTCCTTCATGAGTTTTTGGGCCTGATCCGCATCGTTCCAAAAGTCCGGCTGTTGTGCCTTAAACTCCAGCTCCTTTATTACTTCTTTCCGTTGATCGTAGTCAAAGATACCTCCTGAGCGCATCCACACGCTCCAAAAGGCTATCCACTTGTTCCGTTGTAAAATGTATATTACTCATTATCAGATACTTGGTTAAACTGTCAGCCGCCATACCCGGCTATATTTCTTTCTAAATAAAGATAAGAGGTTCTTTTTGGGATAAAAAACGTTTTTAGGGGGTGATTCAAAATACCCGGGGGCATTGTTTTTTTTAAAAACTTACCATAGAATGGAGAGGTAAACGAACCGGTTGCAATAAACGGGAAGATTTGTTCAGGGACTATGCGATCAAATCCTATCAGGCTAATATCACTATGATCACACCATCAGAGCTCGAAAGCAGGTTTCATGCATTGTATGCCTCACTATCTGAAGCCGGGAACGTGTTGCGTGCATATCACAGGAATAAGCAGTATTCGATTAAGAGAAAGGCCGATGGTTCCCGTGTCACTTCGGCGGATATCGAGATGAGTGATTTTTGGAAAGAGCTGCTGCACCGCCTGTTTCCCGGAGAATTTATTGTCAGCGAAGAAGATGAGAATACACATTCGTTTTCTGACCGGCCGGAAATCATCTGGTATGTAGATCCGATAGACGGTACCAGCAAGTTCATTAATGGGTCCCCGTACTACTATGTACTTATCAGTATGTGTGTAAATGGCCTTCCTGTTTTTGGAATCATGTATCAGCCGGAAAAAGAAGAGACACTTTTTGGATGTACAAATCTTAAAACCCGTCTTTACAACGCAAAAGGTGGCTTTCAGGAGATACACCCTCAGAATAGCTGGATCCAGGAACACCCCATTCTGGTGAAGGGAATGGACTCCGGACTAAGACATACCATTTCCAGTTACACGGAGCGGCCGGTAAAGCGATCATATACTGAAAAGCATCATATCACTCAGGCATTATCTCCCGGAGTGTGCGGATTTATCAGTTACCGTCCGACGGCTTACTGGGATTTGGCCGCCCCGGCCGCGATCATGCACTCTGCCGGGTATCAGACCGGAATCATTCAGGGGAAACAACAGGCCTCCTATAATAGCATCCCCGTCCGAAGTGACCGTTTTTACTGTTTGCCCATGGATACACCGGAACATGTGATCAGCTATATATCACAGATGTGACCAACGGATACAAACCGGTAGTTAACTGCTCAGACGCAGCTGATCTCTGTATTGAAGTTCATACAGCCTTCGGTAAATACCCTCTTTTTTACGAATGAGGTTTTTATGCGTTCCCATCTCACGAATTTTGCCCTTGTGCATCACCAAAATATGATCTGCATGGCGAATAGTGGACAGGCGGTGTGCAATGACCAGAGAGGTACGCCCTTTCATTATATGAGTGGTAGCCCGGGTTACCAGACTTTCTGTTTCTGTGTCCACATTGGAGGTGGCTTCATCAAGTACCAGAATTTTCGGATCGTGAACCAGAGCCCGAACAAAACTGATAAGTTGTCGCTGTCCCATAGAAAGAGACGATCCCCGCTCTGAAATCCGATGCTGAAAACCCCCGGGCAGTTTCTGAATAAAACGATCAGACTGCACCATTTTGGCCATTTCTATGACCGTTTCGTTCGAAATTTTTTCATTACCCAGTGTAATGTTCTCCATGATGGTTCCGGAAAAAAGCTGATGATCCTGCAATACCAGTCCAAAGTAGGAATGTAAATGGTGGGTACTCATTTCCCGGATATCCACCCCATCAACCCGTATACTGCCCTGGCTCACCTCGTAAAAACGCATCAGTAAATTAATGATGGTCGTTTTTCCGGCTCCGGTTGCTCCAACGATAGCAACCACCTCTCCTGGTTTAATCTCAAAAGAAACGTTTTTCAGAACCTGTTCATCCTCTTCATGATAGCGGAAAGAAACGTCATCAAATTCAATATGTCCGTTTTGAACGGCCGGTATTTTAGGAGAATCCGGTTCTTTGATTGGATTTTCTGTATCGATGACCTCAAAAATTCGTTCAGACGAAGCAAGGGCACTCTGGAGTGTATTGAATTTTTCCGAAAGATCGCGAATTGGCACAAAAAATTGGCGCACATACTGGATAAAAGCCAGGAGTACCCCGAACGTGACCGTGCCTCCCAGTGCCTGTGCCCCTCCGTACCAGATGACCAGTGCTGTAGCAAGAGAGGCGATGACTTCAACGACCGGCCAGAACAGAGCGAAGTAAAAAATAGTACGTATGTGGGCATCGGCATGGTCTTTATTGATCTTCTTGTACTTTTCAGCCTCTTTTCTTTGCCTGCCGAAGACCTGGACAATACTCATCCCGTGAATATGTTCCTGAACAAACGAATGCAGCCGGGCGATTTGATCCCTTACGTTTAGAAAGGCAACCCTGACCCTGGCTTTAAACCAGAATGTGGCATACACAAGAACGGGCAGCACACTCAGGCTCACAAGAGTCAGCTCCCAGCTCATAGAAAGCATAAAAGCGATAATAAAAACGATCCGGAAGAGATCTCCGATGATGTTTATTACCCCGGATGAAAGCAATTCATTCAGGGCTTCAATATCGCTCGTTGAGCGTGTGATCAGTTTTCCGATGGGATTTCTGTCAAAAAACTGAACATGGAGGCTTTGGATCTTCTTGAATACGGCCTGCCTGAGCCTTAACAAGGCCCCCTGTCCAATCCATCGCATCAGATACGTATTCAGGATCAGAAGGAATGTTTCAAGAATCAAAACGACCAGAAAAAGCAGCATCAGGCGTCCCAGTCCTGTTGCATCCCGGTTCGCTATAAAATCATCAACAGCAATCTGGGTGATATATGGCCTGAGCGGACCCAAAAAGGCAATCGCCAATGTGAGAGCCAGAGCAACTAAAAGGAACCACTTATAAGGTTCCAAAAAGAAATAAAGCCGTCGAATCAGATAGCGATCAACGGCTTTATTCTTAGCCTCTTTACTATCGGAACGCTTATCAGAAGCGGTCGAAGTCATCGAATGGAGTTCGTGGTGTTATTGGAAGCGGTTTACTAGGCCGGTGCGGACTTGATTTGGAGCGGTCTCCGTCCGTTGAACGATAAGGCCTGTTATACCGTCCTCTTTGATTGTTATCCGAATCCGCTCTGTAATAACGCGCATTTTCCGGTTTCCGTTTAAATCTTTTCTTTTTAAATCCGCCTTTGCGATTTCCGGCAGGTTTAAACGTTTTTCTCGGCTTTTGAGCTTTCTTTTCCTTGAGATCGATGATTTCAACCCTTGGGCTTACAATATCTTTCTCCTGTGCAGGATTGGTGAAAATAGGCCGAAGTTCATACGCCAGCCAGGTTTTCTCAAAAACGCCTCTGGCTTCCTTCAAAAGTAAGAACTGGTTGGAATAGCGTGCTGAAAAATGACCAATGACCAGACGATCCACTTTTGCCGTTTTAGCCACAATAGCGGCATCCTGAGCACTGGAATGTCCTGTATCTTCCGCTTTTTCCTTCAGTGGCTCCCCAAAAGTAGCTTCGTGGTACAAAATGGTGGCGTTTTCAGAGAGACGAACTGCATTTTCACAGAATTCCGTATCTGTAATATAGACAAAACTTTCACCTGGCCTTGGATCGCCCACGATATCGGCAGAATGAACCACGCTTCCGTCTTCAAGAGTAACATCGTTACCGGCTTTTAGTGCTTTAAAGTGTTCATCTTCGGTAATTCCGGCTTCTTTGGCTTTTTCCGCATCCACCTTGCCCGGTTTATCCTTTTCCTGCAAGCGGTATCCGATGCAAAACCGGGTATGCTTCATTGGCCGGGCCTCAACGTAGAAGTCCTCGTCTTCGAGTACGACTTCGTGCGTCATATCGTCTTTCAGTTCGTTGTATTTAATTTGGAACTCAATTTCGAGGCCGGTAGCTTTCATTACGGCATCGATCATTTCTTTAATGCCTTGCGGGCCGACGATCGTCAGCTCCTTGTTTCTGCGTTGCAACTGCAGGGTACTTAAGAGTCCGAAAAGTCCAAAAACATGATCTCCATCCATATGGGAGATAAAAATAGTATCTACTTTAGATCGTTTAATCCCAGCCTGCAAAAGACGCATCTGTGCATTTTCTCCACAATCAAAAAGATACACATTCCCATCCCTCCAAAGAGCAACAGAAGGCATATGCCTAACGGCCGTTGGTGTTGCTGATGAAACACCGAGTGGTATTACTATCATAAGATCCTCTCTAATTAATTTTGGTCATCTCGCTTTCAAACGAAACAGCCTGATTTTTATAAGTGTTCAAGTTCTTCTTTTATAAGTTGTTTACGATACATGTCCGCATAATGGCCATCTTGTTCCATCAGCGTATCATGCGACCCGTCTTCTATAATTCGTCCGTCTTCCAGGACCAATACTCTGTCTGCATGTTTAAGAGTTGACAATCTATGACAAATAATAAACATGGTAATACGATCAAACTCTTTATCCAGATGTTCAATAATCGCATCTTCCGTCTTATTATCTACAGCGCTTAGCGAATCATCCAATATCAGAATTAACGGTTTGCGAATGAGTGCTCTTGCGATACTTGTTCTCTGCTTTTGACCACCAGATAACGTAATCCCCCGTTCTCCTAGTATAGTGTCAAACTTATTTCTAAAATACAAAATATTATCGAGAACTTCAGCCTGCTCAGCAGCTTTGCGTACTTCTTCTTCCGAAGCATCCTCCTTCCCAAAAGCAATATTCTCTTTTATCGACTCCGAAAATAAGAAAGTTTCCTGAGGAACAAAACCAATAATAGATCTAAGTACATGAAGATCCATTTTTTTGATATCAACTCCATCCAGGAGAATCTCTCCCTGATCAGGATCATAAAGTCGTGGAAGAAGTTGTACTAATGAGGTTTTTCCAGAGCCGGTCCGTCCCACAATACCAATTCTTTCTCCGGCTTTGACGGTAAAACTGATTGAATGAACGGCCGGTTCGGAGGCATTGGGATACGTAAAGCGGACGTTCCGGAATTCAAGCGTGTGTTCAAAAGCAGCTTTGTGTTTAGGCTGTTTTTCTATAAGAGTTCCGGGGGTTTCATCTGCTGCAGAAGACTCCCCGGCTTCGGTTACCTTGCTGAGAAGTGCCTGTATCCTTGAATTGGATGCGGCCGAGCGCTGGAGCAGATTCAGTGTATATCCCAATGAGGCCACCGGCCAGGTAAGGTAATTCACATATATAATGAATTCGGCAATATTTCCAATCGTAATTCTTCCATCCATCACCATCATGCCCCCCTGCCACACCACAAGAACAACAGATAAGCCGATCATCAGCAACAATGACGGGTGAAACAGGGCTTCCACCAAATCCAGCCGTAATTTTTTCTTTCTGTATTCCTTGTTTTCATGCTCAAAGCGGCGTTCCTCATACGCTTCCCGGTTGTAGGCTTTAATCAGCCGGATGGATGAAAATACCTCCTGAAGCTTTCCGGCCATGGATGCATATTGCTGCTGAATTTCATTGGAACGCCGGTTGATATAGCGGCTTACCCAATAGGCCGAGAGCGTCAGTAACGGCAATGGGAGCAATGCCCAAACGGTGAGGGGTACACTCACCATAAACATGATGGTTATAATGATGCCTGCCCTGGACAAGGTATTGATGGTGTACATGAATGCCGGCCCAAAATACTCTCTTACGCGAACGACATCTTCGGTAGCCCGGGTATATATATCGCCGGTTTTATTGGCCTGAAAAAAAGATACCGGAAGTTTTTGCAGATGAAGGTAGATATCGTTGCGCAGATCGTATTCAATTTTTCTGGAGGCTACAATGATCGTCTGACGGGTAGCAAACAGTAAAAAGCCGTACATGAGAGCCGCGGCTACAAGCCAGGCGGTATTTTGCGCCAGAAACCATCCTGCCTCTCCGGAGAACAGGATCGATAATACACCCTCTCCGCTCAATTCCGGAGCAGATGCCGCCACCTCTTCTATCTGATCCATGGACGTACGGATGAGTACCGGTATCCAAATCAAAAAACCGTTGGCTAAAATGAGGAGCAGTGAACCCAATAGCAGCGTCCACTTATACCTGATAAAAAAGTAATTAAGTTTAAGAAGCTCTTTCACACACCTGTTATGTTTCAGGAGAAGCGTTCGGCCCAGTCTTTTCCAAGGCGCAGGCCTGAGAGATAAGCTGTTTCAAAAGGAACACCCTGAAAAAAGTCTCCGGCAACCGCAAATGGAGCTGTTTCATCATCGGACTCCAGGTAATGTCCTTCCAGTTTCTTTTTGGGGCCTTTAAATTTCCAATGACGGGTTTCGAAATGTGCGGGTTTTCCGGCCCAGGGACCGAGCATTTCACTGAGCGCTTTTTTGATTTCCTTATTATGTACCGATCCATCAAAGGCTTCCTGCATTCTGTGGGTATACTCAGAAGAAGTTTGTCCAACCAGAACCACATCCTTTCCGGTCTCTCTTTTCGAAGACTCATTGGTAATCATCGAAACAACAGGGTGCTTGCTTCTGAGCAACTTCCAGTCCGGCATAGCCGCATTTTCATATACAGCCACAAAAGAACAGCAAGCCGAATACGAAATCTCATCCAGTACTGAAACCATTTTCCTTAAAGGCAACTCATCCTGAGCCGTAGAAACCAGTCCGTATGCCTGAACGGCAGGCACGGCCAGTATGACGGCGTCGGCCGGAAACACTTCGATACGGCTTGAGTTAATCATCCACGGGGATTTTTTAGTTTGAGAAGAAGCGATCTTGGTAATTCCTCCAATTTTTTCATGGAAGCGAATGTCAAGCCACCGACCAAGGGAATCAGCCACCGGCATCATCCCCCCTTCAGCTATATAAAGAAGCTCTTCATCCGGAAGTCGCTCTTTCTTTCCCTCATCGTAACGATAGGTATCGCCTTTCCATTCCCTCAAGATATTTTTAGACGCCAGTTCCTCCAGAAAGTCTTTATACTCCGGAGATGTTGACTTAAAATACGGAAGCCCGATGTCTGCTGTCCACTGATTCACCGTCATAGACGCCATTCTGCCACCGGCGAAAGCTCCCTGTTCATAGATCATGACACTATGTCCTGCTTCTGCAAGTACTTTTCCCGCTGTGAGGCCGGTAATCCCGGCACCAATTATACCTATTTTCATTTGAATATGTTAGACGTTAATTCCCTCTGAATTACCATGGTACTCAAAAATGTCAGGAAGGCCTGTCCGGTATCTGTTTTATCCGGTTCATTGGATAAAAACCACCTTTAAACATGTTGATATCTCTGCCCAATCGTGTACAAATCAAACCGGATAATAGCGAACAAACCAGCGACAGAGTCTCCTGCATCGTTCCGTTGGTCTAATTTTCACTTCTTGCAGAGATGTTCATATGCACCTTCCGTGCATCAAAGGTACGGTAATATTTATAAAAAAGCCTCTGAAAACCCTTGTACATCACTGCAATTTTAGTAAATGTCCGATATCCTGATTTTATTTTTATTCTGATTCACCTTACAATTAATCTTCGCTATATTTAATCCGTTAAATGATAAACCGTTTTCACCCGATTATTATTGAACTCACTCTATGCAACTTGGTTGCATTAATGGGCTTTTTTTCGTATTATTGTCCATATGATTATGAAAAATGAATCCTATTTACGTGAACTTTTACAGGAGCACGGTTTAAAAGTGACCCTTGCCCGCATGAAAGTTCTGGACGTTCTCGTTTCCTCCCCTGTTGCCCTGTCCCATTCAGATATAACACACAGACTGGAGGGTCAGGAGATTGATAAAGTTACGCTGTACAGAACGCTCGGTGCTTTTACAGAAAAAAAATTAACACACAAGGTTGCATCAAAAGACCGAAACTGGCTGTATGCCCTGCATATACATGAAAATGAACCGGCCGTAGATCATGATCATGCTCACTTTGTATGTGACTCCTGCGAAAAAATTTACTGCCTCCCTGTTAACACAGAGGAACAAACTCCTGTAATCCCGACTCCCGTTAATTTTATTGTAACCTCCAGAGAATACCGGCTGCACGGAATGTGCCCTGATTGTCATTAATACGTATGCAACATCCACCCAAAAGCACCTTTACTTTTTTGGGCAAAGCAAGTGTATTTCTATCCTCGCTTTGTGTTTTACACTGCATGGCAACTCCATTTATTCTTCTTTTTTTGCCTGCAATTTCCGTTTTCTTTTCAACGACCCTTGAACATATTCTGGTCCTTTCTGTGGTTCCGCTCAGCCTGGCCGGATTTGTCCCCACCTGGCTGCATCATAAAAACTACAGACTCCTGGTGATGTACATTTTGAGCGTTTCCCTGATTCTGTTCAGCCAGTTTGTACTCCATGCCGGCCATTCTTCTCACGACTCCATTGACTGGCTTTCTACATCCGTCACTTTCACAGGAGCGTTGCTCTTAGCGGTATCCGTTTTCCAAAATAACCGGCATACCCACCACTGCACGCATCCTGGACACCATAAAACAACTCCGAATCCCGGAGATAAGCCTCTGTAAGCTTTTTTCACTTTTCTGAATATTGTTTTTTTGTTGTGATAAAATCCAGGACAGGTGATTGAATCATTTTAAGGAGGTAAAGAATTTTCTTCTTGCTTCCTGCGTTTTGTATTTTAGTATTGCACCTATACGATGCCTCCATGCATCCTTCCGCTATAACCAAGTGACGAGTATGAACATCTTTGACTATTTCACCATCTACGGTACACGTGTATCTATAGTCCGTACTACGTTGATCCTGATCTTACTTCTTATACTTTCTTCCTTTGATCTGGCATCCGCACAACGCATTACCTATGAATCTCTTCGGATGCGACCGGATATTCCCAATGCTTTTGTCGATTATCACATCGTTCCGGCCACCGGGCAGCACGGATATGTTCTTGTTACAACGTTTCGAATGGGTTATGACTACATGGAATTCAGGAGGTCACAACAGGGAGGATTTTCAGCGGAGCCTCACGTCCGGATGAATATTTTCAAAGAAGGCACCTCTCCTTCGGAGCGCCTGTCCGGAGAACCTTTTATCCGGGAAGTATGGAACCAAACCATCACGGTCGAAGAGTACGAAAAAACAGGATCGCGGAATCACTATGTTCAGAGCCTTATTGAGCGTACCATCGAACCCGGAAAATACCATCTGACCACCGAACTTAGTCCCCGTTCCGGCAGTCCGTCTTCCCCTCCGTCCCAAAGCCGGCAACGGCGTTCACCGAGATCAGCGGCTGAAAGGCCTTCGCCCTCACTTTCTTCAATGGTCACCATTCCTGAACCCGGAGATACTTCCAAAGCCTTTTTTTATCTCCTTGAACATTCGGAAGATGTGTCTTCAGCACGCTCTATTCCCCTGTTGAACTTCGGAAGAAATACACTGTTTGGAGAAGACCATTCGGCGTTGATCTGGATACCGGAGAAAAAAGAAGGCCATACCTACGTTCTTGAGATCGATCAGCTTCGTATACGAAGAGGTGATACGACGCATGTCCGACAGGTGTTTTCTGACACCCTTGATCATGAAAAAATGCTTTCTGGTTACCGGCACCGGATTACGGAAAATAAAAATAAAGTAATGCTTCAACTTGATTCATCGGAATCAACCACAGGCCGTTATTACCTGGTTTCTATCCCGAACAGCCGTTTTGAAAATGCTCATTTTAAGATGAGACTCAAGCACAGCCCGCCGGAGTCCGCTGCCATCACCCTCGCGGAAAAGGTCTATTTCAACCTTTGGCTAAATATGCCGGTAAGCCTTCTGAACCTGGACATCGCCGTCGAGATGATGGAGTTTATTATGGATTCAGATGCTCACAGAACGATGCGCAGGGCATCTTCTTCAGACAAGGAACAAAAATTCAGAGCCTTCTGGAAAGAACGGGATCCCGATCCGGAAACCGAATATAATCCCCTTATGGTGGAATATTTCAGGCGAATAGATGAAGCTTATGACCGGTTTACCACACCGCAGGTCCGTGGATTTGAATCGGATCAGGGCAAGGTTTTTCTTCGTAATGGTGAACCGGACCGGAAAGAGCGTGTGCTGCCTCCCGGCCAGCCGGCAAGGGAAATATGGCATTATGGCAGCCGACGTTTTGTTTTCGAAGCGACGACCGGTTTTGGCGATTACCGGCTGGTTGAACAACGATAAGAATCCGGAGCAGAACCGGAGTATGCATATGCAACCAAAAGAGACTTCTTCACAACATCCCGTGTTAGCTCTTTCTCAGGGGGATAGCAACGGCATAGGTCCTGAGATTATTCTAAAATCTTTGTTCTCAAAGAAGAGCCCTCAGAAGCAATCGCATCCGGGAATTCTGTTGTTTGCCCAACCCGAAGCCATGGAGGCCAGTGCACGAACCCTCGGGATGAGTGTTGACTATGATTTCATTCATTCACACAAGGTCACGGCATCCAACGTTGCTTCGACCGTATTTTACCCTTCGATGGCTGCACCCGGCCCCGGAGAGATACACCTAATTCCGGTAGAAGGCACTTCTCCGGCTTCCGGCAGAATTACAGCGGCCTCCGGGAAAACGTCTATGCTTGCTGTCGAAGCGGCCGTATATGCCTGTATGCACGGACCCGCCCAAGCCATAGTTACCGGGCCTATATCCAAAGAAGCCATTTCCAAAGCCGGATACGACGTACCGGGACATACGGAATTTCTCGCACAATGCACGCAGGCACAATCTTTTGGAATGATTCTGGCCAATGACACAATGCGTATCGGGCTGGCTACCATCCATATTCCTTTAAAAGAGGTGCCGGCTTCCATCACCCGACCGCATCTTGTCAGACAAGCCTCTCTGTTCGCCCAATGTCTGAAAATGGATTTTGGAATCGCACACCCCAGAATGGCTGTCCTTGGACTCAACCCTCATGCCGGTGACGGTGGAGTATTGGGTACAGAAGAAATGGAGATCATCAAACCTGCGATCGATGAATTGAAAAAAGAAGGGTTACACGTTACCGGCCCCCATCCTGCGGATGGCTTTTTTGGAAGTCAGGGGCATAGGTCCTGCGACCTCGTTCTGGCCATGTATCATGATCAGGGGTTAATCCCTTTAAAATTATCCGGTTTTGGATCCGGCGTTAACATAACGGCCGGGCTCCCTGTAATCCGCACCTCTCCGGATCATGGAACCGCCTTCTCTCTGGCCGGAAAGGGTATTGCCGATGCTTCATCGTTCAAAACGGCCATCGCTACCGCCTGCACCATGATAAAAAGCCGATCCCATAAATAAGGACCTTGATTCTATTATTAATTTCCTCCTCTTCTGGCGAGATTGTTTGGCAAAACCAATATATTAGCAAAAAGTACAATCAATCTATGAACCGTATACCCTCCATATCAGATTCGCGGCACCCGGAAGAGGTGCGGTTATACCATGACCTGGCCATACTATATGACGAGATCATGCACGGAGTAGATTACGAAGACTGGACGGATTACATCGATACCCTTATTCAGCTTCATCATCCCGGTGCTGTGGATATTTTGGAGATCGCATGCGGGACAGGTACGATGGCTCTTGAACTGGAGCGCTTCGGTGATTACCGGATTACGGCTACAGACCGATCGCCTGAAATGATTCGTATCGCACGTCAAAAAGCCCGGCAGCGGCAAAGCCAGGTTACATGGGATGTTCAGGATATGAGAACCCTCTCTTTTGATCAGCCGTTTGATATCGTTTTTATGGTTTTTGACAGCCTGAACTACCTGCATGAGCCATCGGATATCCAGCGTTTGTTTAGTAGTGTGCACCATCAATTAAAAACGGACGGACGGTTTCTTTTTGATTTTACAACCCCTAATTTCTCTCCCAGGATTGCACCTGAACTGAATGAAAAAAGAAAAATACGTGACGGGTATGAATATACACGTGAAAGCCGCTACGATGATCTTGAAAAAATTCATATCAATCACTTTCATGTGCTGAAACGAAATACTATGACCGGCCATATCGTGCAGCGTTTTGAAGAAGTTCATCGCCAGCGCATCTGGAGCTATGATGAGATGCTGGAGATGGCCAGCCGGTCGCCTTTGCATATGGAAGCAGCCTACGAAGACTTTGACTTTTCGGATGCTTCCTCCAACAGTGATCGTATAACCATGGTTTTAAGAAAATGAGTGCCCAGCCAGTTATCTCTTTTAAAGGTGTAAGTGTTAAATACGAGGATCGTCAGATTCTAAAGGATGTGAATTTTTCGATGAACAACGGAGAGTTTGTTTATCTGATCGGTTCGACAGGATCGGGAAAGAGCTCCTTCCTCAAACTGGTGTACCGGGACATCCTGCCGGATGAGGGGTCGGTTCATGTCGCCGGAATCAATGTCACCACTCTCAAAGAAAACCGGATTCCGGAGTTACGAAGAAGCCTGGGTATTGTTTTTCAGGATTTTCAGCTGCTTCCTGACCGAAATATTCAGGAAAATGTTGCTTTTGCCCTTCAGGTTACGGGAAAAAAAAGAAAATTTATTAAGGATCGTGTTATAGAGTTACTCTCAATGGTTGGCTTGAGCCACAGGCGGTATCATATGCCTGAGGATTTGTCCGGCGGAGAACAGCAGCGTGTGGTCATAGCCCGAGCATTGGCCAATGAACCACGGCTTATGCTTGCCGATGAGCCTACCGGAAACCTGGATCCGGAAGCGGCCGCTTCTATCATGGAATTATTCAGGCAAATTAACAACCGGGGAATGGCTGTACTGATGGTCACACACAATTATGATATGGTTCACCGGTTTCCGTACCGCACCGTTAAAATTCAAAATCAGACCATCACGGAAGCCGGACATCAATCGGATCTGGTATCCATGTAACGCACGCCTCAGGCGGTCTGAGAAGGTCCCACCGAATAGTTTGATCCCTGAACGGCAAGAACAGATTTCGACCGGTCGAAAAAGAAGTCCATTTGGCCAAGTACTATTCCGGCAAAACCAACCTGGGAAATCCATGTTCGGGAGCCGTTCTCTTTTTCAACAGCCTCCGGCTCTTCCATGAACGTGTGGGTATGGCCTCCAATAATCAGGTCGATGCCATCCACTTCATTTGCAATCCTCTGATCGCTTATTCTTTCCGGATCTGAATAGCGGTACCCAAGATGACTCAGGCAGATCACCATATCGCATTGATGATATCCCCTGAGGCGGGCAACCATATCGGCAGAAACCTGGAACGGATCCAGCCAGGTAACCCCTTTATGCAAATGAGGCAACACCAGGTTATCAAACGCGATACCGAGGCCGAAGATCCCGACCCGGATCTCTCCTATCTGACGAAGGATGAAATTCTGCATGCGAAGGCCCATCCGGGTGGTACCAAAATCATAATTTGATATCACAAACGGGAAACGGGCTTTATCCATAACCGCTTCAAAGCCATCCACTCCATTGTCGAATTCGTGGTTACCGATGGTCGAGGCATCGTAGCCCATTTTAGTCATCACTTCAAGATCCAAAGCCCCGTGATACTTGTTAAAATACGGCGTACCCTGAAAGATGTCTCCGGCATCCAACAGCAGCGACTGAGGATGTTCCGCCCGCAGCTTTTTTATTAGGGCCGCTCTTCGTGCCACTCCGCCCAGGCCGGCATACTGAGGCGCAGAATCAGGAAAAGGTTCAATACGGGCGTGCGTATCGTTGGTATGTAAAATGGTTACACGCGACAAAGAACCCGAACCGAGGCTGCTGAACGGGGTTAATAATCCCAAACCTGCTCCCGCTCCTAAAAGAGAGGAATGCTTTAAAAACGTTCTTCTGTCCATCATAATCAGCGAATTCTTTGGTCGATATAGGGTTCAATAAACTCCCGGTGGTTCAAATACTCAATAAAAGCATCCCGGATGAGCACGTTCAGGTCGATGCGCTGTACGGGTTCCCAAAGGGTGCTTGATGCTCCTCCGCCGTCGGCCATCCAGTTATTGGTTGCCACGAGGTAGGTTCGTTCCGGGTCCACGGTCATGGAGTCTACCAGTACGTCTCTGGCCCTTCCGTCAACGATCCGGAAGCGAATACCGCTCACAGCTTCGCCGTTAACGGCCGCAAGCTCATCTGCAATAGATAACAGCTGATCCCCTGTAAACTCAAGAACGGCAATATGATTCTCAAAAGGCATCAATTCATATATATGGCCTACATTGATTTCACCTTCAGGGAGCGGGATCCGCAATCCACCGTTATTCAATATTCCGACATCTACTTTTTTTCTTAACTCCGCCATCGCCCGAAAACGGACAATATCCGCGGTCAGGTTTCCCAGGGCCCCTTCCGGTTTGCCCCGTTCAAAAGCCCCTCTGCTAACAACCAGAGGCCTGTTCATGGTTTTTCCCATCTCTTTAACATATGGAAGCACATAGGCTGCCATGGACGGATCGTTTTCAACAGAGTCGTCGATGGAGTAGTAGATATGCGTTGTATAATCGGTATCTGAAACCGACTCCGTTGAACGGCACCCCTGAAATAATAAAAGGACAAGAAAGAGCAACAGCGGTGTTTTTCTTTTCATCCAACCTGAATATACATGCGAAGACATAAATGATTTACCTGTTATTTCTCATTTGTCCGAATAATAATTGCTGAAATGTTACCTGCTGATACGTTTCCGGAATGGTGAATCTGGACGGATGTATGGCTTCTTCGGATATGGATTCGATGCTAAACCCTTCCACCATCTTGCCATCGGACATCAATTCTCCCTGGAGCGGGATCTTATTCTCGTTAAGCCATTGGCTGATTGGAAGCTCCGAAATAAACGAATAGCGGGTCAGCCAGTCCTCGGACAACATTCCCCAGGGCATATTCAAATCCCGGGTAACCCACAAGTGCCATTCTCCGGAAGTTTCGCGGGAGGTGGCTCCCCATTTCCGTGCATGCCATCCGTTGATGTGTTTCTCTTCCTCTTTTTGTGTGAACTGGTAGGAAGGGCCGCTCTTCAGGCTTTGGCCATGTGCCTGTGCAATGTTTTCCATCATTTGGATCATTTGCTGCACTTCCTGTTTCCTCATGACCAGCGCTTTATTATCTGAAGTAAGAAACACAATGTCGTTTCGCTGGTTTCGAACAATCACCGTATGCGCACGATGGTTCCCCATGAGGCTCATCACAGCGCCGTCGGGATTTTGAAACATCAGGAAATCGGGGTGCACATAAACCGAAACCTTTATATTCTGGCCGGGAGCATCTGAAAAGAAACGCGTCAGCGTCATTTCCCCCTGAAATTCTTCCGAAAAACTCATTTCGGAAGCGGACAGGGGCTTCATAAATGCCACGAAGAAAAGGAGTAAGAAGATAGTCCGGGTCATATGGGTCGTTGGTCAGGCACGAGTAAAAGTAAGTGACTATATAATGGGTTCTTTTGCTTTAAAAATCCACCCTCCGGCAATAATATCATCTCCTTCGTAGGCTACCAGGGCCTGTCCCGGTGTAATGGCCGATCTTCCGGATGGAAACGTAACCTGAATCTCATTGTCCCCTGTCTGTGTCAGTGTCCCTACCCGCCCGGTATCGTTATATCGGATCGCAGCATTTACAGGCATATTATCCTGAGGTACACGGCTGTATTTCCCCATAACAATATTTCGGGCGATAGCGGTAGAATATACCAGTTCATCGGCTTCTCCGACGGTTACCGTATTGGTTTCCGGGTCTATGGCGGTCACATAAACGGGCTTTCCCATCGCCAGATGCAGCCCGCGTCTTTGTCCGATGGTGTAAAACGGATATCCGCGGTGTTTTCCAACAATATTGCCATCCTTATCCACAAAATTACCTCCTTCCACGCGATCTTCCAGTCCGTCTACCTTTTCCTTCAGAAAACGGCGGTAATCGTTATCCGGAACAAAGCAGATCTCATACGAATCCTTCTTTTCAGCTACATTGAATAATTCATAGTCGGTTGCAAACTGCCGTATTTCGGATTTATGAAAGGCTCCTAACGGGAATTGTGTCCGCGCCAGATGCTTCTGGTCGATGCCCCACAACGCATAGGACTGATCTTTGTGCGTGTCTTTGCCTCTGGAAATCACATACCGGCCCTGTTCCTCCCGAAGATTGGCATAATGCCCGGTTGCGATAAAGTCACAGTTCAGTTTGTCGGCCCTTTTTAACAATGCAGCCCACTTGATATGTGTATTGCAGAGAACACACGGGTTCGGGGTTCTGCCCTGCAGATACTCATCCACAAAACGTTCGATGACCCAGTCACCAAACTCATCCCGTATATCCACAATAAAATGATTAAAACCGAAACGCATGGCCACTTCCCGCGCATCGTTCATAGATTCGAGCGTACAACAGCCCGTTTCTTTATTGGTATTGCCGCCGCTTTGTGCATAATCCCATGTTTTCATGGTGATGCCCACCACTTCATACCCCTGCTCCGCCAGCATGACTGCTGCCACAGAAGAATCGACACCGCCACTCATGGCAACCAATACACGTCCTTTTGTACTCATATCCGGTTTTTACTATCCTTATTTACAACGCCTGTATATCAGGCCGGAAAACATACCTTGCCGGCTGTTTACCGAAGCAAAGATATCCTTTTTTATACAGACCTTAAACGTCCTGTTCCTCTAAATAGTTTTTCCAGGCCTTTTTTTTATATAAAAAAAGGAACGGCCTTTTCACAAGCCGCTCCTTTTAAGTTTATTGTACATCAGGTCAGGTATATGCCCTTTACTTTAGAAGACACCAGAAAGCCGACATCCTTTCGGGAAAAAACTACCCTGTTTGTACGGATGGTCGCTTTTTTATCCGGATCTTCTTTTTGTTTTTTATCAAACCTGTGTATCATCCATAAAGTCCCCTTTGGTTAACTACATTGTTATGAAAACATTAGTATCATTTATAGAACATTATTCTAATCAATATGCCGCTCATCCCTTTATGTGGGAAAAAAACGGCAGAGACGATATCCGGCCAGACGGCCGGAAGCACATCGATCCGGCATTTACACGACATGTGGATCCATCCTATCACCCGTTGACATACGCCGAGACCCTTGACAAGGTGTATGAATTCGGAGCCGGCCTGATGGCTCTCGGAGTAGAGCCCGGTGACAGGGTTGCTTTGCTTTCTGAAGGGCGGGCAGACTGGGTGATCAGTGAAATGGGAATCTTGTTCAATGGTGCCATCAATGTTCCTCTCTCTGTGAAGCTGTCGCCTGTTGAGCTTCAGTTCAGATTGTTCCATTCGGGAGCATCCAGGCTGATCGTTTCAGAAAATCATTACGAAAAAGTGATGGCTGTCCGCTCCAATTTGCCGGAACTGCAGCAAATTATCCTTCTCAATAAACGCGAACAATACAAAGAAGACGAAATTAGCAAAAATCAGGTCGTAAAAATGGGCCGGCAGCTGCTTGAAAAGCGAAAAAATGCGTTTATCAAGCGAAAGGATCAAGTGGAACCGGACACTCCTGCCAATATCTCCTACACCTCCGGTACCACGGCGGATCCCAAAGGAATCATTTTAACGCACCGGAATTACACCGCCAATGTAGAGCAGGCGCTCACCTTAATGGATATTCCACCCACGTACCGGACCCTTCTGATTTTACCCCTGGATCATTCGTTTGCCCATACGGCCGGTGTATACTCGTTCATGGCAAAAGGAGCCAGTATTGGTATGGTACAAGCCGGAAAAACGGTCATGGAGACGCTTCGAAACATACCGGTAAATATGAAGGAGTTTAAGCCTAATCTGCTCTTAAGTGTTCCTGCATTGGCCAAAAGCTTTAAAAAGAATATTGAGTCTGCCATACGGTCTAAAGGCCCGGTCATTCAGCGCCTTTTTGAGGATGCTCTTCAAACGGCCTATGCCTATAACCGTGAAGGATACAACAAAAGAACGGGGGACATATACCGGAAGGCCAAGCTTCTATTGTATGATGTCCTTCTGTTTAAGAAAATCCGTGAAAATTTCGGGGGCCAGCTCGACTTTTTCATTGGAGGCGGAGCATTGCTGGATATTGAACTTCAGCGCTTTTTCTATGCCATCGGATTGCCTATGATGCAGGGATACGGCCTTTCTGAAGCGACCCCGATTATTTCATCCAATTCGTTGAAAAGGCATAAACTGGGTTCATCCGGCCACCTTGTCCATCCTCTTGAATTGAAAATCGTGGATGAAGAAGGCAAAGAGCTTCCAACGGGTACTCCGGGAGAAATCATTATCAAGGGTGAAAATGTAATGAAAGGATACTGGAAAAACCCGACGGCGACCCGCGAAACCATTCGGGATGGATGGCTCTATACCGGAGATCTTGGATACATGGATGAGGACGGATTTCTCTATGTCTCCGGAAGATTCAAGAGCCTGCTCATTGGACATGACGGGGAAAAATACAGCCCGGAATCCATTGAAGAAACCATTACAGAAAAATCTGGGCTCATAGAGCAGTTAATGCTTCACAACAATCAGGATCCCTATACCATCGGGTTGCTTTACCCATCGGCGGAGGCTCTGAAACGTACCATCAAGAAGCAAAAAGACTCCAAAAAAACGGAAAAAGAGGCTGCTCTGTCGGATGAAGATATTGACGCGGCCATAGATGCCCTTCGTAACGAACTGAACGAGTATCATCGCGGCGGCCGTTACGGTGACCTGTTCCCGGATCGCTGGCTTCCCAGTGCTGTCGGTTTGTTAAGTGAAGGCTTTAATGAACAAAATAAAATGATGAACAGCACCATGAAAATGGTTCGGGGAAAAATTGAAGAGCATCACGAAGAACTGATCCAGTATCTGTATCTTCCGGAGGCCCGAGCCATCCACAATGAAAAAAACCGGGAGGCCATCCGAAAATTACTGGAGTCATAGCCGAAACATCAGTCTTTAAACAGTATCGTTTCTGGTCTTTTGCCGGGTGGATTCATTTTGCGGTTTCGTGGAAAGATCAGGATAAACGTGGCTCCTTCTCCCTTTCCGTCGCTTTCCACTTTCATTTCCCCGCCCATCTCCTTCATATAATTAGAGGAGCTGTGCAGTCCAAAACCATGGCCATCTTCCTTGGTCGTAAATCCGTGAGAAAAAACCTTGACCAGCTCTTCCTTGCTTAATCCCTCACCGGAATCACCTATGCTCAGGTACACTTTATCCGTATCCTGCCAGGTTCGCATCGTGATGATTTTTTTGTCTGACGGCATGTGTGCCATGGCTTCATAGGCATTTTTAACCAGGTTTATGAGCACATGAATAAGTTTGGATCGTCCAGCCATCACCTTTTCTACATTTCCAAACTCTTTCACTACTTTCACAGACCGTTTCTCTATGGTATCTTCCTGTATTTTCAGCGAATCCTCCACAATTTTCTCCAGAGAAAGCAGTTCTGTGACCTCTCCGGCCCGGGCGAAACGCTGCTGGGCAGCTACGACATCCGTGATGAGTTTTACTTTCTCTATCATCCGTTTCACATGTTCCAGAAGTTTTTCCGCTTCCATATCCAGCGGTTTTTCCAACTCCAGATAATACTCAAGCAATACCTTTCCTCTCGGATCGTCCTTGATGAACGTTTCGATATTTTCCATGTTTTCCCGAAGCAGCTGATTTGCCCGTTTCAGGCTTTTATGCTTAGAACTCTGTACCGTCGATTCTATCATGTTGGCGGATGTGGTGACGCTGGTCAAGATATTTCCAAGGTTATGCAATACTCCCGTTGCCAGATCCGCCATACCGGCTTTATGTGCCTTATCAACCATTTCATTACGCATGCTTTTCACTTCATCAAGCGCATCTCTTAGTTCCCTGTTGCTTTCGTACAGCTCTCTGGTTCGTAACGCTACCTTTTCTTCCAATTTTTTGTTCAACGCCCGTATGGTGCGCACCCGATAGCGATACAAAGAAAAAACCAGGCCTGTTATGAACAACACTGAAAGCGTAATAAACCAGGGGGTTTGCCAAAACGGAGGAACGATCACCAGCCTGAGAGTAACATCATCACCCCAGATTCCGGCAATATTAGCAGCTTTGACCCTGAACAAATACTCACCACTAGGCAAATTGGTATACGTTGCCGACCTTGACTCTCCCACATTATGCCAGTCTGTATCAAAGCCTTCGAGCATATAGGCGTAATTTCCCGGATGCCTTGGATTGTAATTTAAGGCGACATAGTTAAACGTCAGAATATACCGGTCATATGGAAGCACAATTTCATCTGTCCTGTTGACATGTTTTTCTAAAACCGATCCTTTTTTTATGGGTACCGACTCGTTATAGAGTTTAAAATCTGAAAATACGACCGGTGGCACGGTTTCATCGACGTACATTTTTTCTGGGTGAAAGCGGTTAAACCCATTAATTCCCCCAAAATAGATGTATCCTTCCGAATCTTGAAAACCGGACTGAGATAAAAATTCTTCGCTTTGCAGCCCATGTTGGACACCAAAATTGGTAAAGATCTGGTTTTCATAATCAAATCGGGAAATTCCGTAATCGGTGCTCATCCAGATTCGGCCAAAACTATCTTCCTGTATGTTATAAATATCCTGACTGGGCAGGCCGTCATGGGTCGTCCAGTGTTCAAAAGTATCCATTTCATAATCATACAGATGAAGCCCTCCACCACGTGTGCCCACCCACAGTCTTTGTCGG
>JASCXY010000170.1 GCA_030012235.1 Balneolaceae bacterium ANBcel3
GCAAAGAACAACGCAAGAAACGCGCTTGCAAACGACTTTAGCCATTTGTTTTGTGTTAAAGGATTCATATGTATCTCTTTATGGGTTTTATGTTTGAAACGTGTTTTTCCCACGTCGTTTAGATCCGTAACTATTCGCATGTTGGAAAATACGATTCGTTATTTGTTTAAAGCTAAATTCATCTATATAAATAAAAACTCTCGGGTTTTTAAAACTTTGAGCATGGTTCTTATTAACCGGATATACACGTAATGTGCAATATAGAAACATCAGGTTATAAAAACAGCCTTACGCGGCAAAATAAACAGTAATAGCATACTACACAAGCCGGCAGTATGCTTTTTGTTAAACACCGCAAAAAAAATTAATTAAATAAACCCATGAAGTTTTGCAACGTTTTTAAAATACGCTGCTGTGTCTGTATTTACTTTAGTATAAAAGTTCCTGTTTAGAAAAAGTCGGCAGGCCTGGTCGCACATTGTGAAAGCCTGCTATTAAATTTTTAATGAATGGTTATTCAGCCGTCCCATTCCCGGCCACATTATCGGCACGAAAGCGAAACCGGATGCGGTTTCGAAGGACGTTCGTGCAGGCGCCGGTCACGAACCTCCACTTAACGGAAGCCCGTCGCCTGAAATAATGATCATCCGATCCCTAAGGATATACCATGTTACAAACGGTTACATAGAAGTATAGTAAAAAACATTCTCTATACAAACTCCAATTTAATTTAGCTTAATTCTCTCATGTACGCAACTCTTTATACCTGGTAATGGTTTTCTTGATCATTTAGTAACCCTCTTATTTCTTCAAATAAAACGAATGACTTAAACGGGTTTTTCGTTGTTATCAATACAGGTGTACGTAAATGCCTGTTAGGAACAAAATCGCCGGGCATTTTACCCGGGCTTCCTACCCATTTACAATATTAAATACGAGGTTAAAATGGTTACGGAAACAACAATAAAACAACTTATTCAAAAAAACTCTCCACATCTGGTTACTCTGACCATGCCTGCTGAAAAGGGCGGTGCGGGGCGTCAGCAAAATATTATACGGTTTAAGAATGTGACCAATGCCGCTTCCCGCCTGTTAAAAGAAAAAGGGTTAAAGCAGGATACCGTTGACCGTCTGATGAAACCCGCTTTGGATCTATCCTCCGAATTTTCATTCTGGGCTGATATGGATGAGGGCCTGGTCGTGTATCTGGCCAATGATAGCCACAAGGTGTTCAAGTTGCCGTATCCGGTGAAGGAAATGGCGTATGTAAATGATCATTTCCGGATCACTCCTCTGCTCCCGGCAGCCAGTACGAACGGAACCTTTTCTGTACTTGCCATCAGCCGGGAAACGACCCGCCTATTGCGTTGCACAAGAAACAGCGTGGAAGACCGGACGCCGGAATCACTCCCGGCTTCTTTTAAATCCTGGCTGCAAGATGCCCCGGAAACCCATTTGCAATTCCATACGGGAACCCGCTCTGCTCAGGGGGAAGGGGCCATTTACTTCGGCCATGGAGCATCAGACGAAGATCGAAAAGAACTTGCCATCCATTATTTCAGGGAAGTGGAACGAAACATCGCTCCGGTTTTGAAGCAAACGGAAGGGCCGCTTGTTTTGGCCGGACTGCCAGAAAACTTGTCGATATACAAAAAAGTTAACCGGTATCAGCCCCTGGCTGAAGGAGCTATTGAAAAAAGTCCGGATCACCTGTCCCATTCGCAACTCCGCGATGAGGGCTGGAAAGTGGTTCAACAATATTTTCTGTCGGACCTTTATGAACTGTTAAACGCCTATCGTGAAAGCCCGGAAAACAGATCCTCCCATGATCCGTCCGAGATCATTCCTTCCACCATCATGGGGAAGTCAGAGGCTCTCTTTCTGCGCAACGACACCATCCGCTGGGGTACCTACGATGCAGACACCCACAAAGTCCATTATATCCACCCACCGGGGAAAGACGGAGTCGACCTGATGAATCTGCTTTCGATTAAAGGGATTGAGCGCGGAAGCCGGGTATATATGCTCCCGCCGGAAGAAATGCCGGATCAGGCCGAGGCCGCCGCATTGTACCGGTTCTGATTACAGACTGTCCGGGGGGAAAGGTATCAGGCCTTTCCCTTCCGGCACCTCTTACTTGAGCCCCGCAGAAGCCTCGTTCACATTTAAAATGTGATCGCCAATTTTTTCCAGACGATTAATGAAATCCAGGTAATAAATCCCTGTCCTTACATCATAATCACCGCCTTCAAGGCGCAGGAAGTGGGATTGCCGCAACTCATCCCGCAATGCATCTATCTTTGCTTCCATAAGCTGCGCTTCCTTCATATCCACGACACCGTACTCTCCGGCCATATTTTCTCTCATCAGCTTCAAAGCATCCTGTACGAGCTGCATCATATTCTGGATTTCCTCCAGGGCATTATCCGGCTGGCGGATTCCCTCCGAATTCATTCGGTCGTAGGTTCTGGAAATTTGATAATACAAATCGGCTACACGCTCAAGGTCATTTACCATACGCATCATGCTGCGTACCCGGCGGGATGAGGTTTGAGACAGGTTGAACTCCGAAACGTTTGTAAGGTATTGCGTGATCTCCAGTTCAATACGATCTGTAATCTCTTCACGCTTCTTGATCTTGTCGAGAAACTTTTGTCGCTTTTCATCCCCTTTGAAAAAGAGTCCGTAGGTACTGAAACTGATTTTTTCTGTAATTCGGCCCAGCACCTCTACTTCTTTGTACGCTTCGTTAATAGAAAGCTCTGCCGTTGGCATCAGTCCCGCGCTGATGTATTTTAACGTTTTCTGCTCATCTTCAATGCCGCGCGAAGGCTGGAGCCATTCCACCAGGCGGATGAGTCTCGGAACAAAGAAAAATAAGACGGCCACGTTCAGCACATTAAACGTGGTGTGAAAGAGTGAAAGGCCGAGGGTCGCATTAATCCGGGCTTCTTCAGAAGTAGACATGATGGCGTCATCCAGCACCGATTGGCCTGCCGGAGAAAAATTCATAACCATATAATCCACAAAGTTTAAAAACAGCGGAAAGAGTGCCAGCATCCAAAGAACACCGATCGCATTAAATAATAAGTGAAAACGCGCGGCTCGTTTGGCATGAATATTTCCGATAATGGCCGCGATATTGGCTGTAATGGTGGTACCTATATTCTCACCAAGGATCATAGCGGCGGCAATAGGAAAGCTGATCCACCCTTGTGCCAGCATAACCAGAGTGATAGTCGTTGCCGCACTCGAAGACTGGGTAACCAGGGTCAACAACGTACCAATCATCACAAAAATGATTACCGAGCCAAAGCCCAGATCAGAAAACCGGTTCAAAAACGAAAGGATCTCCGGATTCTCATGAATATCCGGCACCGATTCTTTAATAAATTCGAGGCCTATAAAAAGAATACCGAATCCGATCATCGCTTCAGCCACATGCTTCAGCTTGTTGTTCCGGACAAAAAGAAAAGGGAAAAAAATGCCGATCAGGCTGACGGCAATAGGAGTAATCTGAAAACGAAACCCGAATACCGAGACCATCCAGGCGGTAACCGTTGTTCCAATGTTGGCGCCCATAATCACACCGGTGGATTCCAAAAAGGTAAGCAGCCCGGCGTTGACAAAACTTACAACCATCACGGTGGTTGTCGTTGATGACTGCGTAATGGTCGTCGCGGTAAAACCGGTCGCAATACCGGTCACCCGGTTGCTCGTCATTCCTTTTAAAATACCGCGCAGCTTGTGGCCGGCAATTTTCTGCAATCCTTCACTGAAAATTTTCATCCCGTAGATAAAAATCCCCAATGACCCGATTAACTGCAGGAAGTCAAATAGATTATACGTCATAAATAATAAGTCTGTTTAGCTGCCCGGAACCCAGGGTAAAGCATCCATATTTCTACGTTTTATCCATTCCTTATCGGCAGCCGGCACCAAAACTACGAATTTTTTTTGTTAAGTGAATAAGTTAACGAAATCTTTTGCAGATTCCCTATACCCGTGTTGGATGAGTTAAAACCATTCTCTATTTTAAACCAAACGTTTACGCGGATCTGCAGATATGCAACATCCATCAAACAGTCCGCCCGCCAAACTCTTACATGTACTTCTTCCAATGGCGAATACCATTATTTACCATCGTTGTCTTGCCTCTTCTCATTATCCACCTATTAGGTTCGAAAAAGGAAAGCGTTTGTTGTGGAATCGCATTAACGCAAAAACGGCTGTTTACCGGCCTGAAGAAAGTGTGCGCCTGCAATATGTCGACTATCTGACG
This sequence comes from Balneolaceae bacterium ANBcel3, assembly GCA_030012235.1. Taxonomy (GTDB): domain Bacteria; phylum Bacteroidota; class Rhodothermia; order Balneolales; family Natronogracilivirgulaceae; genus JASCXY01. The sequence goes on from JASCXY010000170.1 coordinate 4,283, forward strand.
CTTCAAATCGGATTTTCTCCAAACCGCATCGCTACGGAAACCGGTGTGCCGGGAGCTATGTCCAGGGGAAGAACCGATATACTTTGCTATGACAAGGCTTTTAAACCCTATCTTCTGGTTGAATGCAAGTCCGAAAATGCCCGCATCAATCAGGCCGCAGCCAATCAGTCCGGCGCCTACAACCAGCTCATCAAAGCTCCTTATATTTTGATGACCAATGGTATACAGGATGCCTTTTTTGACGTTACGAATGCTTTAAAGGCAATGGATACAAAGCAGTTTCCCGCTCCTTTTAAAGGAAAGTCTTTTTTTGTAAGCTATGATTCGGGGTACTGGATCGACCGTGGTTTTATCCATGAATATATGAATGAAGAAACGGCATCCTGGCTCACCTCCTACAACGCCCTGTTGTTTCAGGCATCGGATCTTACCCGGGGCTATCTGAATCTTACTTTTCCGGAAGATTATATGCCGCTGAACCACCATTATGTCTTTTTGACAAGCAAACGTTATCCGGACGCCCTTTATGCGGTCTCTTTTGTCGCACTGTTTGCCGAATCTACCTGGTTTGTTGCCATCTGTAACCGCAAGGGCAATAATATGGGATGTCTGCGGATCCCGATCGAGGAAGATGCCACATTCGGTGAACCAGAGCTTTTTCGTGCCGGAAACTCGGAAATGGAACATCCGGATATCAACGGGCTGGAACGAATTTTCCTGGATGATGAAATTACGGTGTTAGAAGCTTCCGGCTTGTATGAAAAGGACGAGGTTGAATTGTCTATTCTGGAGGCACAGTCCTTGTCGGAGCGGATAAGTGATGTGCTTGATACTGTTTTTTTCAGTGAATAATCTTTTTTAATCTCTTTTTTACGCTATTGATCCGATTGAAGCCTTATGTTTGCTCTACATCGTGAAAAACTCCTGACTCTTTTTGATCATCACAACGATCACCTTATATATATG
>JASCXY010000171.1 GCA_030012235.1 Balneolaceae bacterium ANBcel3
AGTCTGGAGGCGTTTCCCGCCCGTTTTAAACCGGGTATGACGGCTACTATTGATGTCGAAACCATCAGAGAAGAAAACGCTCTGGCCGTTCCTTTGCAGGCGGTAACCATGCGTGACTTCAGCCTTGTCCATGCAGATACCACCGCTTCTCTCGATGAAGATATGCGCAGGGTTGTTTTTTTAGTTGATGACGGAAAAGCAAAAATGGTTGAAGTAGAAACCGGAATCAGTGACGATCGCTTTATTCATATCGTTTCAGGCCTTGAAAATGAACAGGAGATTGTTTCCGGAAACTACAGGGTGTTATCCCGTGATCTAAATGACGGAGACAGGATAATGGTCATGAACAGAAGCCGGGGCACCGGTCGGGTCGCGCAATAGGCTTTCGTTTTTTTAACTATGAAAAGAATATAATTGCAACCTTGACGGGGCGGTGACGTATGAATAAGGAAACATCTCCTGTAGTGCACAGTTAGATAAACGTATAACAAAGACGAAATTCAGAAAACCATGAACGAGCAAAATGTCATCCATATTCAGGATCTGTATAAGACCTACCACATGGGAAACCAGGAAGTGCGCGCCCTTCAGGGAGTCGATTTTCAAATTGACCGCAATGAGTATGTTTCCATTATGGGGCCCTCCGGTTCTGGAAAATCCACCCTGATGAACATTATCGGTTGTCTGGATACGCCGACTTCCGGTTCCTATCACCTGAATAAACAGGATGTCAGCCGTCTGAGTGACAATGATCTTGCCGAAGTTCGAAACCGGGAAATCGGATTTGTTTTCCAGACGTTTAACCTCTTGCCCAGGTCCGATTGTCTGGCGAATGTAGAGTTGCCTTTAATCTATGCTGGAATGAAATCGTCTGAACGTAAAAAGAGAGCCCTTGAAGTGCTGGACAAAGTGGGCCTTTCTGACCGGGTAGACCACAAACCCAATGAGTTGTCCGGTGGACAACGTCAGCGTGTGGCCATTGCACGCGCCCTGGTGAATAATCCATCCATCTTGTTGGCCGATGAACCAACAGGAAACCTGGACTCAAAAACCGGAGACGAAATCATGAGATTGTTTGAAGATCTTCATGCCGCCGGACATACCATTATTGTAGTTACACACGAGCCGGATATTGCCCGTTACAGCCGCAGAATCATTCAGTTGAAGGATGGGGCGATTGAAACAGATGCCCCTGTAGATCAACCGGTTTTAGCCGTTACCGCCTGAGCTTAAAACCTTTTTTCGGGCTGGCTTTAGCAGTCAGACAAAGCTATATTGAGGCGATGTGTCCGTGCAACGGATGATGCCCCGTTTGAACGGGTTAACCTGGTTTTTTGTTGTGTAATTGCATGAATAAAAGGATACAAAGCTACCCGAAATATGATGTGATCATTGTCGGTTCCGGTATGGGCGGCCTGACAACAGCTTCGCTGCTCAGCCGCGATGGCTATCGGGTATTGGTTCTGGAAGCATCCAGTGCACCAGGAGGGTGCAGTTCTTCCTATCCCCGCAAGGGATATATATTCGAAAGCGGGGCAACGACGCTGATGGGATTTGATGAACATCAACCACTGGCCAGGCTGGAAAATATGTTGGGCATCTCCTTTCCTAAAGAATGGATTGATCCGCCCATGGCAGTACGGATGACAGGAAAAACAATTACCCGACACAGCGATCGGAAAAAGTGGCTAAAAGAAGCCATCGACAAGTTTGGTAATAAAAAAGGGCAGGAAATCTTTTGGGATCTGGTATTTGAAGTCAGTGACTCCGTTTGGCGCCTTTCCGAAAAAAACTCTTTTTTTCCGCCGCAAGGATTCAGAGAATGGATGGATCTTGCATTTAGAAACGACCTGAAGGATTTTTCGCTTCTAAAATATCGACGTAAATCCGTTCTGCAGATCATGAGGGCCTGTGGCATTGACGGGCCGTTGTTCCGCGCCTTTGTGGATGAACAACTCATGATTACAGCTCAGAATACCAGCCGGGATACTTCGTTTTTGTTTGGTGCCGTTGGCTTGGCATATACATGTTCGCGAAACTATTTGATTCCGGGCGGATTTATAGAAATGGCGAGAACGCTGGAAGAATATATCCGGAACCGGGGAGGTGAAATTCTTTATAAAAAGAAAGTTTCCTTTATAGAATTGCCCGAGGAACAAACAGAACAGGCGCCATCAAAAAAGGAAGCTACCACAACCAAAGAAGGTGAACAAAAAGAGCAGGGTAATTCTGAAAATGCGCTGGCTCAAAAGGTTCGTTCTTGTTTTAAAGTGAAAGCAGGTAATGTGACTTATCTTGCAGATAACGTCGTTACCAACATTCCCATCTGGAATGTACCTGAAATGGTGAATGGTTCTGCCCGAGCCTGGTTTCAGAAAAAAGCGGCCCGGTATAAAGCGGCCTGGGGAGCATTTGTTATGGGCATAGCCGTGGAAGATCATTTTCCTCCCAGCCTTCTGCCTCACCAGCAGATTCTGTTATCCAGCCCCCTTCCACATACAGGATCGAACTCTGTCTTTGTGAGTATTTCAGCTTCCTATGACCAGAAAAGGTCGCCTGCAGGAACCCGGGTTTTAAATGTATCCTGTCATACACCGGTGGATTCGTGGGATCTTGAGCCGGAAGCGTATAAAAAAGCCAAAAAGGAAACAGCGGAAGCTATTTTGGGAATTTTGGAAAAGCATCTTCCCGGATTTAGCCGTGAGCATATTAAAACTTCTTTTGAAGGAACCCCCAAAACCTTTGAAAACTGGACGCATCGCTTCAAAGGGCGGGTTGGAGGTATTCCGCAAAGTATGAAGAGATCCATCTTTGACTGGCCACCCGTCAAGCCCCCGTTTAAAAACTGGTATCTTGTCGGAGATACCGTATACCCGGGACAAGGGGTGCCTGGCGTTGCACTTGGAGGCATACATGCATACCTCAGAATCGTTGCGGACCAGTCTCAGTCAGGAAATTACCGCTAATTAGTGGTATATTACCAAACTATTTTCATTTTTATTTTTTACACCCGATATCAGACCGTTTAAATATGGCGAATGGTTTTTCTCTTTTCCCCCCGGCAGTAAAGCATTTACTGATTGTCAATGCGTTGGTTTTTGTTGCATTATTAACACCGGATATATCTCAGATTGTTTTTGTCATCGGTGCCCTATGGCCGTTGCAAAGTGATTATTTCATGCCCTGGCAGTTTATTACCTACATGTTTCTTCATGGTGGGTTTGCTCATCTGTTTTTTAATCTTTTTGCTTTATGGATGTTTGGGCAAAGTATCGAAAACTTATGGGGTACAAGGCGTTTTGTCGTGTATTATTTTTTAACAGGGATTGGGGCGGCGTTGATTCATATTCTTGTAACCGGAGCAAACGTGCCGATGGTAGGTGCTTCCGGTGCGGTATACGGGATTTTGCTGGCGTTTGCCATGATGTTTCCCAACCGGCCGATCATGATGATCTTTCTGCCTATTCCTATAAAAGCGAAGTATTTTGTGCTGATCTTCGGAGCCCTTGAACTCTTTAACGGAGTGAGCAGCCTCCAGACAGGAATTGCTCACTTTGCACATCTCGGGGGCATGGTAGTCGGATATATTTTGATCAAATTATGGCGGATCAAAGGAAACTATGAATAGCAGATAATAGGAGAGAGTCATGAATGCATATGGCGATAGTTTCTGGATGTCCTTGAAATTCGGATTTCTGGCTTTACCAAAAGGACTGCGAACCATTTTGGCAATTAATATTGCCGTTTTTCTGGTTCAATCTATTCTGATCCTCTTCGGAGGACAATCTATCGCTGTTTTTTTTATAAATGTGTTCGGTTTTTATCCGGAATGGTCTACCAGTATTCTTCAGCCCTGGAGGCTTGTAACCTATATGTTTTTTCATGCCGGAGTACTCCATCTTGTTTTTAACATGCTGTGGCTGTGGTGGATGGGGCGACCGGTTGAAATGCAGCTTGGAACCCGGAATTTTCTGGTGATCTATTTTGGTTCTGGGATCGGAGGGGCTCTTGTAAACCTTCTTTTTAGTCCGTTGTTTGCCGCAAATATCACCATTGGGGCATCGGGAGCTGTTTTTGGAATGATGATCGCTTTTGCCATGTTGTTCCCCCGGGCTCCGATCATGCTCCTCTTTCTGCCTCCGATAGAATCCCGGTTTTTGGTTGCCGGATTGATTGCCATTGACTTACTTCTGATATCATCGGCCGACAATGTTGCACGCATTGTACACCTGGGGGGGGCCTTGTGCGGATATATTATTTTGAAACTGTATCAAAGAGGGTATAACTACGATTTATGGTTTGAATTATTAAAACAAAGATTCAAAGCGAAATCTCCCCCCAAAGCAAAAGCCAAAAAAAGTACACGGCCTCAGAACCAAAATATGAAGCTGGTTACCGATGCAGAAATCGTGGAAGAATATGATCAGGATGAATTGGATCGAATTCTTGATAAAATCTCTAAATCCGGTTATGAAGGATTAACAGCAGAAGAAAAACGTATCCTTTTTGAACTAAGCAAAAAGAAATAGAGTTAAGAACGGTAACCGGTAAAGGCCGGCAAGATACAAAGCCACGTAGGTGCATTGTCATGTAAATGATGATGAATAATTATATAGGTTATGAAAAGAAAGACCATTCCTGTTTTTGTGGGCCCTGTACAAATTGGCGGTGATGCTCCAGTTGTAGTGCAGTCTATGACCAATACGGATACTGCTGATATTCCTGAAACCATAGAGCAGGTGGCCCAGCTTGCGGCCGCGGGCTCAGAATTGGTACGTATTACCGTAAATAACAAAGAAGCGGCCCGGGCGGTACCTGAAATTGTAGAGGGATTGCAGAAGAGAGGAGTTTTTGTTCCGATCATCGGAGATTTTCATTACAATGGGCATGTGCTGTTAAAAGAGTATCCTGAATGTGCCCGTTTATTGGATAAATATCGCATCAACCCGGGAAATACGGGTACACGTACGAGAGATAAAAATTTTGTAACCATCATCGAGCAGGCCATACGATGGGATAAGCCGGTACGCATAGGCGTGAACTGGGGGTCATTGGATCAACAGTTACTGGCCGAACAGATGGATGCCAATAACCAAAGGGCGAATCCCAAACCGGCCAAAGATGTGATGATGGATACGATGATCGAAAGTGCCATGAGATCCGCGCGTCTTGCAGAAGAAGTGGGCCTGCCTTCCGATAAAATCATCATAAGCTGTAAATTATCCGG
>JASCXY010000172.1 GCA_030012235.1 Balneolaceae bacterium ANBcel3
CCTTCTAATCCATTGGAGGCTTGATGTATTTCCCCTATTTCAGCGCCGCTGAGCTTAAGTGTTTTAATAATCATGCTTCTCATGACACCACTGTCGTCAACAACAAGAATATTTAATGTCATCGTCGTATTTCTCCCATTTAATTCGTTACATTCTGCATTTGTCTGGATGTTTCACGCTGCCTGGATACGGTTTTAACGAGGGCTTCAGGAATTTTTTGAAGCGGCAGAATCTCATTTGCAGCACCCATATTGATAGCCTCTTTGGGCATACCAAAAACCACTGAAGTGTGCTCATCCTGTGCCATCGTGTGAGCACCGTTCTCTTTCATTGCCAGCATTCCTTTTGCCCCATCTGCGCCCATTCCGGTAAGCAGTACACCAATAGCGTTTACTCCAACGGATTTGGCGACAGAATTAAACATCACATCGACACTGGGCCTTTGATGATGTACCGGCGGGCCACTCTTAATCCGGACATAATAGCGCGCTCCGCTTTTCTCAACCAGCATATGATAATTACCCGGGGCTAACAAAGCCACACCAGGCTCCAGATAATCTCCATCCTCGGCCTCTCTCACTTCCATCGCACATATTTTATTAAGCCTCTCGGCAAATCCTGTGGTAAAGACAGGTGGCATATGCTGTACCATTGCAATACCCGGCATATCCCCCGACAATTGAGTTAAAATATGTTCAATCGCCCGTGTCCCGCCGGTTGATGCACCAATAGCAACTACCTTATTGGTTGTATTTCTCAGCCGGATGTCTTTGATTACAGGCAAGGGAGATTTTTCCGACTTTTGTCCAAAGTTTTTGTTAAACCGGGCCAACGATGCCGCCCGAATCGCCTTGACAATCTGAACCGAAATATTTTGTGTGGAATAGGCCGATCCGGGTTTGCAAATTACTTCTACAGCACCCAGCTGCAACGCCATCAATGCATTTTCACTGTTTTTCGGGGTCAATGAACTAACCACCACTACCGGCATCGGATAATGTTTCATCAGCCTTGCCAGAAACGACAATCCGTCCATTCTTGGCATTTCAAGGTCCAGGGTCAGCACATCCGGTTTTAATTCAACGATTTTTTCCCTTGCAGCATACGGGTCCATTGCCGATCCAACGACCTTTATATCATCATGCTGATTCAGTTCTTCGGTTAAGATTTTCCGAACCAGTGCAGAGTCATCAACTACCAGTACTTTTATCACGTTGTTTTCTCCTATTATGAATAATAAACAATGATTCTGGCAGAACCTTCATCCAGATGAATGAGTATTTCTTCCTTATTCATCCCTTTAAAAAGCTCATCGGTATTTTCTTCTTCGCCGGCAATTTTCGGCGGACGAATAATACATATTTGATCGTCTTTGCTGAAAAACGGAGCCACATTTCCACATACAATGTTTACCATTTCACAGAGAGCTCCTTCTTTCTCTTGAAGCCCTGCCTCATCGGTACCGAGCATATTCAAAGCAATTGCTTCCAAAAGCTCCGGTGCCGGCTGAATGGCCAGTGCCCCTTCTGAAGCACCATCAAAGCGGGCAAATGCAATGACCCCTTCTTCAATAGCCTCTTCCTGACCGGGCTCTATTTCGGACTCATCCAGTGGAAACATGTAGCACATCATCTCAAACGTTTCCATGGCTATTTCATAAATGTCCTCGGAATATGTTTTTTCCATTTTATTCTCCAAATCGTCAATAAATAATCATAACCCGGATAGCGGCCAATCTCTCAAGGCCTGGATACGGCCGTGCGCCTTGCCCGCTCTTTTACCATGGGTTGCTTGTTTATAGTTACCAGTCCGTCAGACATCCTTAAAAGCATGGTGCGTGATTTTACACCGCCTACATCCTGTGCGTGAATCATGAATCCATTCTTCCACATCAGCTTTCTCAAAACCGTAATGTTCCTCTTTCCGATTTTGAAGTAATCCTCAGAATCGGATTGTTTCATACTTGCTCCACCGGCGACGTAGATCTTCAGGTTCTTTTTTGTTGCACCATAATCATACACCCGGTTTAATAATTCAAAAAAACCGGAGTCTACATACATTGCCGGGTTTTTCTTCGCTTTATCCGGATCGGCCGTTGATAAGGGCATCATCACATGCAGCATGCCACCGACAACCGCTTCGGGATCATAAACCGTGATCCCGAGGCAACTTCCAAGAGCATAGGTTATCAGCTCCTCATATGGGTTGTCCGAAATCTTTATATCACTTACATTTACAATTGTTTTCATTCAGAAATCCCCGGTTATTTCTTCTGGTATACCGCTGGTTTTATGTTCTTTAACCCATGACTGCTTCCCGAAATACTCTCAGAGTGCCCTAAAAAAAGGTACCCTCCGGGGGCCAGTAAATCACAAAAACGGTCTACCAGTTTACTTTGTGTAGGCCTGTCAAAGTAGATCATTACATTCCGGCACATAATGATATGAAACGGGCCTTTCATCGGCCAGGCTTCTTTAAGATTCAGCCTTCCATAACGAATCATCGAACGAACATTCTCTTTGACCTGGTACATATCCGGATCCATCGGTGAGCGCATGAAGTAATCCCGTCGAATGATATCAGGCATTCCCTCCATATTCTCCTTCGAATACATGGCTCTTTTTGCTTTTTGCAACACGATACTGGATATATCTGTAGCCAGGATTCTGGCCGAACCATTGAATCCTTTTTTCTTTTCCTCCAGATAAGTGATTGCCCAAGATACCGGCTCTTCCCCGCTGGAGCATCCCGCGGACCACCATGTTACATTTTGCCCGTGGATTTTCGGAATAACCTCACTTCGGATAAAATCAAAATGTGCACTTTCCCGAAAAAAGCTGGTTTTATTCGTGGTCAATACATCAACCAATGCCAAAAATTCTGCCCCGGAAGCATCGCTTTCCATATAATCAAAATACTCTTTAAACGTGGTCATTTTAAGCATCCTGAGCCGTTTCAAAACTCTGGCCTTAACCAGTGCTTCCTTTCCTTCGTGCATATCTATTCCGCAATAGTCATACAGCACACTCCTTATTTTGTTAAAATCCGAGCTCTTTAATTCCAGCTTTGTTAAATCAACCTGTTTTGCTATTTGTAATCCCATGATAAAACATACGTGCTAATCCGGTGCAGGCCCGGTCTGATTTTTACATAATTTCTGCCTGTCCTCATAAGGACTCTGGCATAAAAAGTTCGACTAAACCACGGTCAGAAGATCTTTTTCAAGTTATTCTCCGGCAGCATCAACCTGAGAATCCATCACTTCTTCCCGGAATTCGAACAAGACTTTGGAAACATCCAGAATCAATTTGACAGAATCCCCAAGCTTTCCGATTCCCGCCAGGTACTCATCAGTCATACTGGATCCAAAGGATGGAACTTCTTCAAGCTGCTCGCTGGCGATGTCGGATACTTCAGACACCTTATCCACTATGATTCCCATTCGAAACTGGGCTTCCTGAACCACGATAATACATGTTTCCTCGGTATCATCAATTGCACTGAAACCAAACCGGGAACGCAAGTCCATGACGGGTATGATTTTTCCTCTCAGATTGAGTACACCCCGTATATAATCTGGCATACTCGGAACCGGAGTTATAGCCATAAGGCCAATAATTTCCTGTACTTTTAAAATTTCAATGGCATATTCTTCTTTTCCAAGAAAGAACGTCAGATATTTGCCGCCTTCAAGCCGATGCTCTTTTGAAGTTATGTTTTCTGAATTAACTGTATCGTTCATATGGTCACCTCTATGCAGTTTTAACCGCATTTTTTTAGTTTAACAGTGATACTGTATCAAGGATCAGGCCAACCTTGCCGTCACCGAGAATAGCACCGCCGGAAATGTTTCTCATCTTGACCGGCATATTGATGGATTTACCAACCAACTGCTGCTGGCCTATCACTTCGTCTACAAGTAAAGCGTATTTTTTCTTGTTATTATTAATCACCAGCATCGTCCCTTCTAACACACTCTCTACCCCATTCTCAATACCAAATAACCGATGAAGTCGGATCACTGGTATGGATTCACCCCGAAACATCACATGTTCACCAGACTCCATAATGGTAAATAAGTCCTGTTCCTCTGCACGGAAAGTCATATCGATATTGATCGTTGGGACTATAAACCGTTGTTCGCCTATTCGGATCAGCATGCCGTCGGTAATCGCCAGTGTAAACGGAAGTTCCAGGAAAATTTTTGTTCCCTTCCCCGGAGTTGACATTACTTCTACTTTCCCTTGTAGTTTTTCAATAGAGCGGCGAACCACATCCATTCCTACACCCCGGCCAGACAAGTCGGTTACCTGTTCTGCTGTAGAAAAACCGGGAAGGAATATGAGTTTAAAAATTTCGCCGTCGGTTAGTTTCTTTCCTGGCTCTACCAGTCCTTTGGAGACCGCCTTTTCAAGGATTTTTTCCTTGTTCATTCCCCGGCCGTCGTCTTCAATTTTAATAACCACTTTCCCTCCGGCCTGAAACGCATGAAGACCTATCGTGGCAATACCTGGCTTGCTCGATTGTGCCCGTGCCTGAGCATCTTCGATTCCGTGATCTATCGCATTTCTTAATAAGTGCACAAGAGGCTCATTAATGATATCAACCATATTTCGGTCAATTTCAGTATCCTCTCCACTGGTTGACAAGCGCACGGTTTTAGACGCCTTTTTACCCAGATCACGAACCAGGCGATTCATTTTGTTGAAGGTTGCCTTCAGGGGAACCATTCTCAATGTCAGACTGGTGTCCTGAAGTTCCCGTAAAATTTTGGTACTGTGCGTCATTTTGCGGGATAACTCCGGATCAGCTTCTATAGCCCGATCTTGTGCCACTACCGAGTGTGCAATCACCAGTTCCCCGACCATGTCAATTAACCGGTCCAGCCGGTCTACATTAACCCTTACCGTTGACTCCGACTCTGATTTTGGTGCTTTGGATGTTTTCCCTGCCGGTGATGAATCCGGGCTTTTTTCCGCATCATCCTTCCCTTGCACAGATTCGGACTCCGAATCAGAAATGCCATTGCTTTTTTGTTCTTCGACAAAATTTTCTATGTCCCCCATTTCGCTATCAACAGCGGCTACTCCCCGATCCTGCTTTCCAAAGAACTGCTCCATGGCCTCTGCCGGCGACTTCCCAAAATCAGAAATATGCAGCAAAACGGTCATCAGTTTGGAATAAGTTTCCGGAATCTCCAGTCTTTCGCCGCTGCGGGCCTTCT
>JASCXY010000173.1 GCA_030012235.1 Balneolaceae bacterium ANBcel3
CGTTAGGTACCGGGGCATTCAGAGTACTAGCATGACACTTTATTTTTGTTTAAATACAGGCGTTAAGTCAATTATATAGAAGGCAAATTGACCTAAAAAACTGTCCAGAAATAAACGGCACAGTGGGGAAAGAGCAGTTCTGCTGTGCGGAATAATAATTTACTAAACGAGAGAATGCCATGAAACGTGTTTTATTAAAAATGGAGCATTTCAAGCCAAGACTTTTTTTTGTTATTGGGTTGCTATTTGCCTTGCCCTTTGTTTCGAGCAGTGGTTGTAGTACAGGTCCTGACTATGAAGAAACGGAAGCATTAGCTAATACCGCCTGGAGGCTTGATTATATTCAGGCCGAAGAAGGAAAGGTGTTTCCAGACCATGAAAGCAGTAGTTGGGAGCCTCCTCTGGAAGAATATTATCACATTCATTTTATTGAGAAAGACAGTGCCAAAGTTGTTAACCGGTGTGATCCTCCAGTTTCTGGCAATTATTATGTTACTTCTACTGATTCTATAGATATCGTAATAGATCGTGATTTTATCCCAAGAGGAGGGTGGAAGTGTTCCAGAGCTTTAGAAATTATGGGCATGATTGAAGATGCAGCTACTTATTCCAGAGGCAAAGAAACACTGCAATTGAGTGTGAAGGGTTTTGATGCAACTCAACCTTCGGAAAAAAGCTGGGCAAAAAGTTTGCTATCCTTTAGCAGGGTAACAGAAAATGAAAACTAAAAGGGAGAAGTCATGAATAAAAGCATATACAAATATTAGTTGCTTTTGATACTTTCGGTAGTACTATATATACCAGCTCTTTCTCAACAACTGGCATATAAGGAAGGAAAACTTTTGGTAAAATTTGCACCCTACCAAACAGCCCGTTCTGTATTATCGGAAAACAGATTTTCAGAAATAAACGTTAAGATTAAAGAACATTATCCGAATGTTGGTGATTCAGGGCTTAAGAGCTTGTAGATAGTCCGGTTTTTTACCACTTTATTAATCAGAAAAGGTAAAATCGCACAAACGCCAGGCCGTTAAACCTCTGGGCTTTGAATCCACCCCCATCCCTTCTGTTTTGGATAATAATTTCTTCTTGTTCACGTTTTTGTTAACTTTATAAGATGAGACAAATCATCTTCTACAAAACGCAATCCGGGAAATCACCTGTAGCTGATTTTTTAGATTCGCTTAATGCCAAACAAGCTAAAAAAGTTACCTGGGTGCTCCATCTGATTGAAAATTCCAAACGCGTACCTCAAGAATATTTCAAAAAACTCTCCGGGACTTCCGACATTTGGGAAGTTCGGGTTCAATCCGGATCGAACATATTCCGCTTACTTGGCTTTGTCGACAACGGACGTTTTGTTGTACTTACCAACGGTTTCCAAAAAAAGTCTCAGAAAACACCGAAAACGAAATCCAGATTGCTGAACAACGGAAATCTGATTTTTTACTAAGGAAAGGAGAATCATTATGAGCGACTTAGAAGCTTATATCCAGCAACGAAAAAAGGTGGATCCGGAATTTGCCCATAACTTTGAATCCGGCTACCAAAAATTTAAGATCGGAGTCATGCTCAAGCTTGCCAGAGAAGATGCCGGGCTAACACAAGAACAGGTGGCACAAAAACTGAATACGAAGAAGTCTGCTATATCCAGAATTGAAAATCATGCCGAAGATATTCGCCTATCAACTCTGGAAAAATATGCCAGGGCATTCGGTAAATCTTTGAAACTTGAATTGCAGGACTCTCCAAAGGTTTAACAATCGCATCAACCGGGCGTGTATGAAGCTTTTGCCCTATTTTAACTGACAGCCACGCCGCACAAATGCCAAACCGTTACAAGGCAGTTTTAGCCAATAAGTAGCCTTAGAGATTTACACGATAACTTGTACTTCTTCCACCTGCTTTTCCGTAGCGCACAAGTACTCCCATTTCGACTAATTGCTGAATATCTCTTGTTGCTGTAGCTTTTGAAACCCTGGTTATCCCTACAAACTTGCGGGCATTCATTCCGCCTTCAAATCCTTCCGGTCCCTCGTCTAACATTCGGTTAATTACTTTCTTTTGACGTTCGCTGAGCTGTTCTTTAAACCTGTCAAAAAACTTGACTTTGCGCAACGTAAACTCAATCTGCCGTTCGGCTTTTTCCTGTGACTGGAGTAACAGATCAATGAAGTAATGGATCCATTTTGTCACCTCATTCGATCGCTGTCCGGTTTTCAATGCATTGTAGTAAGCCTTTTTATTGGACTCTATGGTTTCAGACAAACTTAATAATACCGGGCGACCGATACTCTGGGACAGAGCCTTTTCTGCAATGGCCCGCCCAATCCTTCCATTTCCATCTTCAAAAGGGTGAATCGATTCAAAATACAAATGCGCAAGCCCACTACGAATCGGCCCGTTCTGTAATTGCTTTTTTCCAACCGGATCGGTTTTGTTGAACCAATCTATAAATTGATCCATCTCTGAAGGTACCTGCGAAGATGGCGGAGCTTCAAAATGAACTTTTTCTTTACCCATGGCACCAGATATCACCTGCATAGGTTCTTCATGAGTTCGCCATTTTCCCACTATAATTTTGTCACTATCACCAAACAACATCCGGTGCCAACGAAAAAGCATCTGCCTGGTAAGTGGCTGTTTAAATGATTTTTTCACATCGATCATGAGCTCAGCTACCCCTTCGGCTTTGGGATCTTTTATCACCGATGGGGAAACGTGCAGCCCCAGATTTTTTCGAATGGACGATAATACATCTTGCCGACTTACAAACTCCCCTTCTATTTCAGAGGTTTTGACAGCTTCTTCCAGCATCAGATTAATGAGGGTTTCTTGCTGGATATCTTCCGGCAAGGATTCCAGTATTCCCGATATGCGTCCAACTTTTTCGGTAAACGTAAATAGTTTATCCTCAAGTCCTGAAAGACTATAAGTAAAATGTGGCCAATCGGTTTGTTGCCAGTTATATTGTCTCATGAGCCAATTATAACGATTATTCGGCTCATAATCAATAATATAAATGAGCCGTTTATTCAATTTATTCGGCTCGTAATCCAATAATGCCAAATAAAAATCTGCCTTGTAACAAGGTAAATAGAACGGACGGGTGGATATTTTCTGCTTATCTTCAATAATTATACCCCGCCGCTCATTTGCGGAGTCGTTAGAGCGCTCTAAAAAGCAGTCCTTGGAATCTGTCATATATATAAATCTGAGTCGCTACTATCAAAGGTAAATAATTCGTATTATTACTCTCGTATGAAAAACGAGTGTAAAGATTACCTTCGTTCTATGAGTTCTTTTGACCGCAATAAACCTTATAACGAGTTGCCGCTTCTTCCTCCCAGGCAGGAATTAGAAACGCCTCAAGTGTTGCGTAAAACGATCTCTGCCAGTCGAGCATTGGCTCATTTGAACGGCGCTTTGATAAATTTACCTAATCCCCATCTTTTTCTTGACACCATTCATTTTAAGGAAGCAAAGGCCAGTTCAGAAATAGAGAATATAGTTACGACCAACGACGATCTGTATCAATCCGTTGTCGCCGAAAAGAAATTCGACAATCCGGCGGCAAAGGAAGTAATCAGCTATAAAAATGCTCTTTGGCTGGGATTGCAAAAAATTGACCGGCGTCCTTTCGTATCCACCAACTTGTGTATCGAAATCGTCCAAACTATCACAAATAATACGGCCGGTATTCGGGTTACACCTGGAGCAACGTTATCAAACAGTCAAGGAAAAGTAATATATACACCTCCGGAAGGTGAAACGGTTATCAGAGACTTGATGGCCAATCTTGAAAAGTTCATCAATCAAAATGATTCACTGGACCCACTTGTCAAGATGGCTGTCATGCATTATCAGTTTGAGGCTATCCACCCTTTTTCCGATGGAAATGGACGTACGGGAAGAATTTTGCTTCTGCTTTATCTTAAACTGGCCGGACTTTTGGATATTCCTGCTATCTATCTGAGCGAATATATTATCCGAAACAAAAACGCCTATTACAAAAAGTTACGCAGAGTTACAGAAGACCAGGATTGGGAGTCATTTGTGATCTATATGCTCGATATGGTAGAACACACATCTCGAGATGGTCTTGACCGACTCGAAAAAATCCTGGAGCTGATGAATTGGACGTCCGGACAGATTAAATCCGGACTGCCCAAAGTCTACTCAAAAGAGCTCATTGAAATACTTTTTAAGCTTCTCTATACCAAAAGAAAGCACTTGATTGAAGCCGGTTTGGGAACACCGAAAACGATTGGTAACTACTTGGTTGAGCTTGAGGAAAAAGGCTTTTTGAAATCCGTACGTGTAGGAAAAGAGAAACTGTATTTGAACTACCGACTCATGGAAATTCTGGAGTCGTAAGAATTTACTAGTTCGCGCTCTAACAAAAAATTTCAAGCGGACGCGGGTAGCGTCCGAATTCAAAGCGAAGCTTTTCGTCGCGCTGCTTAAATTTGGTGCGTTAGAGCGCTCCTTCAAAATACCAACTTATCATCTTTTCACGTTAAGTAATTATTTAGTACTTTAATTGTACGTCATATTGTCCCCTAATTGCAAAACAATGGCTATCTCCAATTTTTCATTAGAGCAAGATATTCAACCCCTTTCGGAATTCAGGAAAAATGCTGCTGATTTTATTGGGCGTCTTAAGCGTGAAAAGCGATCAATAGTACTGACTCAGCATGGCAAAAGTGCCGCTGTTCTTGTTGATGTTTCCGAATACCAACAAATGATTGATAAAATTACTCTCATGGAAGAACTCATGAAAGCAGACGGCCAAATTACTCGTGGAGAAGTGATTGCTCATGAAGATGCTAAACAACAAATCCGTGAAAATTTGGCCAAGTGGAAGTAATCTGGACCAAACTTGCGATCCAAAGAGTTAATTCTATCGTAAACTATATCGCTCAGGATAATTTCCAAGCGGCTTACAAGTGGTCTGAGCTTATTTTTGAGAGAACAGATCAGCTCATTGAGCATCCTGAATCAGGTAGAATTGTACCTGAATACAACCATCCCGATCTAAGAGAAATCATTGAAGGAAATTACAGAATCATATACCGGATTCGAAAACCAAAGCGAGTAGTATACATCACAACGATTCTCCATGTCCGGCAAAAACCGCCCCAATCCGGCAAGTTCTTACGATAAGTCACCATATCACTCAGATACTCAAGTAA
>JASCXY010000174.1 GCA_030012235.1 Balneolaceae bacterium ANBcel3
TCGAGCTCAAACTCTTCGGCAGGAATTGTGTTATTTGGACGAATATACACGGTGCTTATAAAATCCTGGTCGGGCCCCTGACGGATAAAGAGGGTGGATTGTGAACCGCGAAAGGTGGTGTGATGGGTATCGTCACCGCCCTCCGGTGCTTCGTAGTCCCAGATTACCGATACGTGAACATGATGGCCATTCAGGCGGTAGGTGATGTTGCCATTACAGTAAAGCGGCAGAACTCCCTCTTCGTTCAGCTGATCCGAAAGAAACTCAGGAAAATCCGGTTCGCTGGTAATACGGGAAAACTGATCGGAAGTCACCATCGTGGGAGACCGTCTGGCAGAAACAAGCTCGGCATCGTCCACATACAGCGCCTGATCCGGAAAAAGAAGCCACATAGAAAGATCCACCAGGTGGGTGGTCACGTCTACAATGCCTTCTCCCTGACTGTGGACATCAAAATACCAGGTTGGACGGCGGAGGGGGGCACCAGATACGTATTTAAAAAGGTGGTGAACGCTTTCCAGTTGCAATGCCGGCTCATCGGGTGTACCCACAGGGATGGATCCAAACAGCTTTTCATCAGCGGATAAAGCCCGAAGCAGACGGGAAGCAAGCTCCGATCTTTCGGTCATGATGTCATAGAGAAGGACGTCGTTTTCATCGGCACGTTCAAATGCCCGGGCCAGCTTTTTCCATTCCTCTCGGTTAATCGCCATCGGTTTGTCGGAGAGGACATGCATCCCGGATTTAACCGAAGCCAGGATATAGTCGGTTTTCAAGGCATTATTTCCGGCGGTAACCACGACATCACCGGCACGTTGATGTAACATTTCCTGAAGGTAATCGTCCCCGGTATAAACAATGCTTTCCCAAGACGCTGGCAGTTCTGTCCTGGTATTAAAACGTTCGATTCTCTCCAGGTGTAGTTCCAGGTCGGGGCCTTCCGGTGCATAAATATGAACCTCCGGATGTACGTCCGGAAGCGGGTCTCTTTGGATGAGTGCGGCGTGAAAATGGCCCGGATTGAGCGTTATAAGACGTATTTTTTGATCTTCGACGTGCTTTTCGTGTACATCGGGCGCGTCTGTGCATCCCGGAAGCAAGAAAAGAAGGGCAGAGGCAAGTAACGTTGCGGCAATAAAAAAGTGTTTTGATATCGACATGAGTCAGGAAAGTCAGAGTGTGTAAAAGAACGTTATTCTCAGTTATTCCGCTACAGGAAACCGAAAAAACAAAAGGCATAATTGCCACAAAATAACATCCCTGTGCATAAATTAAAACCGATTTAAAACGGGTGTGTGAGGGTGGAAGGGTGATAGAGGCAACGGATAGGTAAAGACGTATAATTATACGTCTTTACTGGCACAGCTCGACACTGCATTGCGAGGTGCATAGATAGAGGCAACGGATAGGTAAAGACGTATGATTATACGTCTTTACTGGCATAGCTCGACACTGCTTTGTGAGGTGTGCGGATACGGGCACAGCTCGACACTGCATTGCGAGGTGCGTGGATACTGGCACAGCTCGACACTGCTTTGTGAGGTGTGCGGCTCTGGCTGCACGGGCAAAGAAAACAGGTGCCGTGGTAGTCGTTTTTTTTGTATTTTACTTGCTTGATTCGTTCACTGTATTTGAAGTGAACGCTTCAGGGGACACTCAGGCCCGAATGGGCCGAGAGGCTCTGTTCGGAAAATAGAATTTCAAAAACGAAGACTATGAGCGTTGATACGCAATTTGAAACCGTCATAGGACTGGAAGTCCATGCCCAGCTTTTATCGGAATCCAAAGCATTCGCCCCGGTATCCAACCGATTCGGGTCGGCTCCAAACACCAACGTTACCCCGCTATGTCTCGGCCATCCGGGCACGCTCCCCGTACCGAACGAGAACCTGATACGCTATGCCGTCAAATTGGGCCTTGCGACGCACTGCAAAATTGCCCGTAAGTCTATTTTCGCCCGAAAAAACTATTTCTATCCGGATATGCCCAAAGGCTACCAGATTTCCCAGTTCGAAACCCCAATCTGCTATGAAGGGTATATGGATATTGAAACCGAAGAACGCGGAGAACGGCGTATCGGGATTACCCGAATCCACATGGAAGAAGATGCAGGGAAATCCATCCATGATCAGGATCCGCATAACTCCCTTATCGACCTGAACCGGGCAGGTACCCCGTTGCTTGAAATTGTATCGGAGCCCGACCTCAGAAGCCCGGAAGAAGCCGGAGCCTATATGAGAAAAATATGGCAGATGGTGCGTTATCTTGGTGTCTGCGATGGGAACATGGAGGAAGGAAGCCTTCGGTGTGACGCAAATGTGTCCATCCGCCCGGTTGGACAAAAAGAGTTCGGAACACGTACGGAAATTAAAAACCTGAATTCGTTCAGGAATGTGGAACGGGCGATTGCCTATGAAGTGGAGCGGCAGAAGGAAGTCCTATTGTCGGGTGGCAGTATCATCCAGCAAACTATTTTGTGGGATCCGGTGGAAATGAAGACACGTCAGATGCGCTCCAAGGAAGAAGCGCATGACTACCGCTATTTCCCGGAACCGGATATTCCACCCGTGATTGTCACGGACGAAATGATGGAAGAGATTCGACTTGAAATCCCCGAATTGCCGGAAGAACGAAAAAAACGATACGTTGAGTCGTTTTCTCTGAGTATGGATGATGCCGAAATGCTGACCGAGGACCGGCCGTTTTCAGAGTTTTTTGAAGCCCTTCTGGAGCAGGGAGCACGTGCCAAACCGGCTGCGAACCTGATTAATACGGAGATTCGAAGAATTTTAAATGAACGTGGGGGCACCATTGCCGGTTTTCCGGTTGATGCAAAACGCCTGGCCGGCCTGATTCAGCTGCGGGAAAAGGATGCGATCAGCTCTTCGGCTATGCAGCAGATTTTGGAGGCCATGCTCGATTCTGAAAAGGATGCAGAGGCGCTTGCAGGGGAACTAAACCTCATGCAGGTTTCCGACTCCGGTTCACTGGAGCCTATGGTGGAACAGGTACTCGCTGAAAATCAGGACGAAGTGAAACGTTATTTACAGGGGAAAGTGGGCTTGATCGGATTTTTTGTTGGCCAGATTATGAAAAAATCCAAAGGCCAGGCGCATCCGGCCAAGGTAAAAGAACTGGTGGAAAAGAAAATACAGGACTATGCCTAATAAAAAATCTAACACGAATACTTTCTGTTTCGGGCTGTTCCTTCTCATGTTTGCCCTGTCATCGGCTGCTATTGTTTCTTGTGGTAAGACCGAAGAAAAAAAAGAAGAACGCCAGCGTTCCGAAACCAGGATTCACGGTACCATCACCGTAGACCCGACCCTGGATGATACCCGGAATTACAGTGGAATTACCTTATTGATCCGGCATCAGCAGGATACTCTTTTTCATGCGGTTACCGGACGGGAAGGAACTTTTGACAGCCGTGCAACCTTCCCCGAGAGAAATACCTATATACTGGAAGTACAGCGCAACCGCCAACGGCTGGCGGACACCATGTTGGTCCTGGCCCCGGACGATGCCATATTCATAGAAGGAATGCTGCCGCGATTTTCCGGAAAAGCGGAGATTTCTTCTTATGAGAACGACGCCATGAAAACATTTGTACGGATGGAGCGCCAATACAGCCGAGCATTTACTTTGGCCGCTCTTGGTGAGGTTCATCAGGACTCCCTTCCGGCATTTATGCAACAATGGAGCGGACTTTTCTGGCAGCTCTTTGAACGGTATCCGGAAACACTGGCCGGCTCTCTTGCCGCACAGGAGTCGTTTCAAATGAGTTATCTGGATCAAGACCAAAGCTGGATGCAGCGAATTTATGCCTATCCGGAAAATGAAACCATTCAGCTGCTCGCCGCGCGATATGGTTTTATGGCTAAATTGTATGCAGACGGACTGGATGAAGCACTGGTTTGGCTGGATTCACTGGAAGCGAACATTCCTTTTCCTGAGGTACGTAAACAACTTGCCCGGAATCGGATTGAAATTTTGTATGACAGCGCACGGACCGCTGAGGCTTATGAGTATCTGGAAGCCTTTGACAGAGCATTTGACACGGGAACGGATCTGGATATGTGGAGGCAGGCGCTAGGATACGACATCCGGTATCTTGCACCGGGTGAACCTTTGCCCGATTTTGAACTTCCTTTCTTTAAAGACGGGGAGCGGTTTACGCGGACTCTTGAGGATCTCGCCGGAGCACCGGCACTCATTGAAGTGGTATCGATAGCCGAACGATCCTACCGCCTTGATTATCAGGACCTGCAAACGGTATACCGCATGTTTGAAGATCAGGGCCTCCAATTCCTCACACTTCCTATGGAAGAAAGTCAGACTCTGGTCAACGCTTTTTTTGAAGAATGGGGACAACAGTGGCCGGTTGCCGAAGCCGGAGCTTACCGCTCCTCAACTCTGGAAACCGACTGGAATGTCTATGAATGGCCTGTCCGCTTTCTGGTGGATGCTGATGGGCGCATTGTCCGGAAGTTTCACGGAACCCCTTTGAACGAAATCATCATTGAAATAAATACATTAATAACCAACGGAGAAGTATTATGACCCGATCATTTTTAATTGCTGGTAACTGGAAGATGAATATGGGCCCGAAAGAGACGGCCGCATTCTTTTCTTCCCTGAACCAGGATTCCCAAAAAGAAATCAGCGGAGTAACCGCCGCAATCTGCCCGCCTTTTGTATCTCTTCAGGCCGCGTTTGATAACCGCGCTTCCGGAAGTGCGGTAAAAATTGGAGCTCAGAACATTCATTTCGAAGACAACGGTGCCTATACCGGTGAGATTAGCGGTACTATGCTCAAGGAAATGGGATGTGACTATGTGATCCTCGGACACTCTGAGCGACGTCAGTATTTTGGCGAAACCGATGCCATTATCAATAAAAAAGTAAAAAAAGCACTCGAATCAGGAGTTACCCCGATCATCTGTGTCGGTGAAGTTCTGGAAGAGCGTAAAGAAGGACGCCATTTTGATGTGGTTGAAGAGCAGTTTAACGGTTCTCTTGCCGGCCTGAGCCCGGAAGAAGCTCAAAAAACCGTTATTGCCTACGAGCCGGTTTGGGCTATTGGTACAGGTGAAACCGCATCCCCGGAGCAGGCACAGGA
>JASCXY010000175.1 GCA_030012235.1 Balneolaceae bacterium ANBcel3
GGATTATGTGCAAGATGATCAAAACGACGCATGATGATGCGTCGGTACGGGGCCGGGATTATGTGCAAGATGATCAAAACGACGCATGATGATGCGTCGGTACGGGGCGGGGATTATGTGCAATATGATCGAAACGACGCATGATGATGCGTCGGTACGGGTATGATTTTTTTAAAAAAGCGGATTGTATCAATAGGTTTTGCTATACTTGTAACAGTATGGGTTAAAATGCTTAAGTATATTTTTTTGATGAGCAACCAGAGTGGGTTATGAAAAGTGTTTACCGAACGATGCCTGTTCAGGCTGTTTTGCTGATTTTGTTGTTCCTTTTATTTATCAACAGCAGTGCATCCTGTGAGGAAACAGGTAGAGTGGATTTCGATACAGAGGTGGTTGAAGTCTTTAGTCCTGCAACGGGACGCACCTGGATGGATCGTAACCTGGGGGCTTCTCGTGTGGCTACATCTAAGGACGATGAAAAGGCCTATGGCGATTTATACCAGTGGGGTCGTCCGTCTGACGGACACCAGAAGCGCAATTCACCTGTGACTCACTTACGGAGCCATTCCGACCAGCCGAACCACGGGGGTTTCGTATCTGGTTTATCAGACTGGCGTAGTCCGAAGAACGATAATCTTTGGCAAGGCATGGATGGAATGAATAACCCGTGCCCGGCCGGCTACCGTCTGCCCACCGATACGGAGTGGGAGGCCGAACGAAGCAGCTGGTCCAGTAACAACGCTGCCGGAGCGTTTGACTCTCCGTTAAAACTGCCCATGGCAGGCGGCCGTCGCAGTTTCAACAATGGTTCACTCTTCGATGTCGGTTCCAGTGGCTATTACTGGTCGAGTACCGTGCATGAATCTGACGCGGAGTTCCTGGTTATTTTACCAGCTTTTGCTTACATGAGCAGATACAACCGGACACGTGGATGCTCTGTTCGTTGTATAAAGGATTGATGTACCGGGCCATACCATATTTGGATTACGTGCAGGATTCCCGTAGAGGCGCATCATCATGCGCCGTGACGTGGCGAGGATTATGATCAGGATTCTCAAAACGAAGCATAATGATGCGTCGTTACGGGGTTGAGATTGTGGCAGGATTCATATATCAACGCATAATGATGCGTCCTTACAATTGCACCTAAAAAAACAAAAGCCTTGCAAGTTAATAACTTACAAGGCTCCATGTGCCGAAGGCGGGACTCGAACCCGCACGGGATTGCTCCCACACGCCCCTGAAACGTGCGCGTCTACCAATTCCGCCACTTCGGCATCTGTCAGTGGCAGTCACAACGCCAGGTTGCTCCTGCTCAGGGATAGAGCACTAAAGATAAGGAGTCTGACGGAATTATCCATAGGTGAAGCAAAAATCTTTTTTGCCTTTTTCAGGGTTGATGGCAAGCTCATCTTGTATTCAAAAGTACTCTTCAATTGGAGGAGTGATTTTTTAACGTTTCATACACCTTGTTTCACCATGATATAGCCTGTCCCGGATGTGCGAAATCGCTCGAAGGAATGGTTAGGATGGTTTCTCGTCAAGAGAGGAGCTGACAAGTGTGAAAACCCGGAGGACTACTTCGGCCCGGAGTCATAAATATATCGCAACATCTGACGGTAAGCATCGGTTAGCGGAACCTTTCTGCGCCTCATCATGGCTTCGGCCGTTTCGACGGCTTTGTCGAAATGATAAGGTTCTGGTCCGGACGGACTCACCCAGCTGAAGGATGGAATATGTCCGGGAGCAAATCCATCCGTGAAGATATTGCACGAAACCCCGCAAAGTGTACCGGCGGATAGACGTGTTTGAATAGCTGTTTTGCTGTGATCGCCCATCACCGTTCCGAAAAACTGAAGGGCGGTGGGCTTTTTCTCTCCGGTTTCCCAGTCAGGGATGTTCACAGGCTTATAGTTGTTTTTCAGATTGGAAGTGGTCGTGCCCGCTCCCAGGTTGCACCACTCGCCCAAAAGACTGTTGCCAAGAAAACCATCGTGCGCTTTGTTCGAATGGCTGTGCAAAATGCTGTTTTGGATTTCTCCGGCTACTTTGCACACCGGTCCGATGGTGGTTTCTTCGTAGATGATACCACCCACTTTGACGACCGATGAACGACAGATGGCTGCTGGTCCGCGGACGACTGCCCCCGACATAATATGTGCCCCTTCGCCAAGATATACGGGTCCGTTTGTGGCATCTATAACCGCTCCGGCGTCTATCTGAACGCCTCCTTCCATATAAATGTGGTCCGGCCGGCAGAAAAAAGCACCCGGATACGAGTCAGGATTTACGAGAGTTTCAGCGCCCAGTCTTTCAATGTCACGTATGATTTCCTGCCCGTTTTGTAAGAAAAGGTCCGACAGATGTCCCAGAAACGTACCTGAAGTTACTGTTTGAATATCCTGACAATCGGGTTTGGAGATCTTTTGACCGAACCATTCCCGGCTCTGAGCTGAATCGGCGCATACGGCTACGAGGGTTTCGTCGAAAGCCAGGCCTTGCCCCGGTTTTAGCGCAAGAACCTCTTTGACGGCTTGCGGACAGGGCAGCCACCGGGGGTTGATCCACATCACCTCATCCTTATTGTCTGGAAAAGAGCTGCTGAACACCTGATCCCAGGGCTTTTCAGGAATACGGGTGGTGAACTCCGGCATGAGGCTGAGTTCCCACTTCTCACGTATGGTGCATATTCCAATGCGGAGGTCATCTGTGGGACGTGTAAGCGTTAGCGGTGCGAACAGCTGGTTGCAACCGGCCTGGAAGAAACAAATGACCATAATAACATCCGTTCTTGAGATCTGTTTTTGTGTTTAAACTACTAATATGCCATTAGAAAGATAACAGATTTCGTACTAAAGCAAACCTGTGAAGAGGAGTGAATGTGGCATAAGAAATATTGGTATTGCCGGGATTAAAAGATTTGAACTCAAAGATTTTAAGACGAGCGCTGTTCCCGAACTTTCTTCGCAAATACAACGCTTTATGGGGTCTGATAGCTTTTTTTATCCCTCAATACAACAAAAAATTTCTACGTTTATTCGGTAGTTTGTATACTAAGGTGTTCATCTTGATGGAAAATAATGTAAACTTCAACCGGCTAACCTCAGGACGGTGTGTTTTAGCCTTTATTAAAGATAGGTGTCGGGTCAGATATGGGAGTCGGTAATAAATAATCGAAGGGAATACGCTTATGTGTGGAATTATCGGATATATTGGTCATCGTCAGGCGAGAGAGGTTATTCTAAATGGCCTTAAACGGCTGGAGTACAGAGGCTATGATTCAGCCGGGATTGCCGTTATCCAGGATGGATTAGGTTTGTATAAAAAAAGGGGGAAGGTTCATGATCTTGAGTTGTTGATACAGGATCTCGAGTTGAACGCTACCAGTGGAATTGGTCATACCCGGTGGGCAACGCATGGTGTTCCGTCGGATGTCAATGCACATCCTCATACCGATTCACAGAGCTCTTTTGCTCTGATCCATAACGGAATCATAGAAAACTATGATGTGTTACGTGAAGATCTTGAGAAAAAAGGGCACACATTTCATAGTGAAACCGATACCGAAGTACTGGCTCATTTGATTGAAGAAATTCAAAAAATGGGCTCTCTTGGTTTTTATGAAGCTGTTCAACAGGCGCTTTTACAGGTCGACGGCACATACGGCATCGCCGTTGTGCATGAAGAGTATCCGGATCAGATTATTGTGGCAAGAATGGGATCTCCGCTGCTGATTGGTATCGGAGAAGATGAATTTTTTGTGGCATCGGATGCGTCTCCGATTGTCGGATATACCCAGAAAGTGGTCTATTTAGAGGATGAAGAAATTGCCGTCATTACACGGGATGGTTATGAGGTATCCACGCTGAAAAATGTCCCCCATACCAAAGAGGTACATGAGCTGGCTCTTAGCCTGGAGCAGATCGAGAAAGGAGGTTTTCCTCATTTCATGCTGAAGGAGATTTTTGAGCAGGGGGATACGATTTCAGACTGTATGCGGGGACGGGTAATTCTGAATGAAAATCGTATCCAACTTGGTGGGTTGGATGGATATGTTGATAAATTACTGAAAGCCCGGCGTATTATTATTGCAGCCTGTGGAACCAGCTGGCATGCCGGCCTGGTAGGAGAGTATTTGTTTGAGTATCTCGCACATATCCCGGTAGAAGTGGAGTATGCCTCCGAGTTTCGTTATCGCGAACAGCTGATCGACGAAAACGATGTCATGATTGTTATTTCCCAGAGCGGGGAAACGGCGGATACGCTGGCTGCGCTTCGTGAAGCGAAAAAGAGAGGAGCCCTTGTCATCGGTATCTGTAATGTGGTGGGCTCAACAATCGCCCGTGAAACCCATGCCGGTGTATATACGCATGCGGGGCCGGAGATTGGGGTGGCTTCAACGAAAGCTTTTACGGCTCAGGTGACGGTTTTGGCCATGATGGCGTTGCTCCTGGGAAAAGAAAACAGAACCCTGAGTGAAGAGTCCATGAAAGAGCTGCTTTCTGAATTAGACTCAATTCCTGAAAAGGTGAATGAAATCCTTAAGGATACGTCTGAAATAGAAAGAATTGCCAGCTTGTTTACGTATGCCCCAAACTTCCTGTATCTGGGCCGGTCGTATAATTTCCCGGTGGCACTCGAAGGAGCACTGAAGTTAAAAGAAATTTCGTACATCCATGCCGAAGGATATCCGGCAGCAGAAATGAAACACGGGCCGATCGCATTGATTGATGAACATATGCCTGTAGTGGTGATCGCAGCAACCGATCATACCAATGAAAAAATCGTAAGTAACATCGAAGAAGTGAATGCCCGAAAGGGCAGGGTGATCTCTATAACATCCAACGGCCAATCAAGTGTGAACCGCCTGGCGGAGTTCAGTGTTACTATCCCGGAAACACACGATTGTCTGACCCCCTTGCTGACCTCCATACCGTTACAGCTTCTGTCCTATTACATTGCTGTGAATAGAAAGTGTGATGTGGATCAGCCGAGAAACCTTGCAAAAAGTGTGACTGTTGAGTAGGGAACAATACGATGTCTTTAGAGTGTTACACAACTGATTCACCATACCATGACTACACGGTCATATTTTAAGTTATCTATGATATC
>JASCXY010000176.1 GCA_030012235.1 Balneolaceae bacterium ANBcel3
GTCACCGTAGGACGTGCCTTCACTGTTGGTTGCATAAGCGCGCACATAATACCTCGTTTCAGGACTTAAATTTTTTAGGGTACTGGTAAAGTGCCCCGTACCGCTTCCATCCGTGGTCATTCCCTGATTTCGTTGCAATGTGGGGTTTTGAGACGTGCTCCAGACCACGCCCCGATCCGTTACGATGGCTCCGCCATCATGAGTAACCTCGCCTCCAGAAATAGCAGAGGTGGAGGTGATATCGGAGACGGGTGCGGTTTGTAGCTCCGGCAAGTCTGCTTTGTCCCCTTCATCCTGTGAGTCCACCCGGATACATCGTACCGAAAGGCCTGAACGGTCGTTGATTACCGAACCGTATACCATATAATTATGGCCGTACCACAAGGACGTTTGAGGAGAAGAGGTGGGGGTTAAAGGCTCATCGGTAGCGCTCCACCAATGGGCATAAACTCCAATGCTAATGAAATTACCGGTACTCGAACGCATTCCGGCCGGTAAGGCGGAGAATCCAAAACGGTCAAGGCCATAAAATGTGGAAGAAAAGTCCCATCGGGGATGTTCCTCCGTAGCATAAGAGTTGCCCAGCGGATGTTGGACTTGACGGGCGATCTTGAGCGCTTGACCGACACTTTCAGGATCGCTTCGGCTATTGCTGTATTGATATTCATTAATCAGGTGATCGACCAGTTCTTGCCAGTCATCACGGGAGGGAACCTCCCAATTAACCGGACAAAGGTTATTCTGTTCAATGGCGTAGCGGTTGTAAAGCAGGCCATAGATTTCAGCCATTTCTTCTGGTGAATTGATGCCAGCTGTATTCTCAGCCTGATGGTCGTAAATGGCATAGGCTCCTTCTATAAGGGTTTCCCATTCAGAATTGGAAAAACCTGTCAGGAGGTCGTTGCCATTATTATATCTGGTCGTCCGCAAATTTTGCGCCATCCATTCTTGTTCTCCGATTACCACGGTTTTGTAGGTGTTACCGTCGATGTCAGTAACAGAGCCGTATTCATGTTCGTCATCTTGATCGTCATTCTGACCATTGTCATCTTTATCATCGTCATGTGAACCGTCTCCTGTCCGGACACAACGCACCGAAAAGCCGTTATTTTTAGGACTCACACCCCTGTATACAGAGCCGTCATCAAAGGCAAGCCTTCGTTCAGTGGCCAGGTTACGGTCTGCTTCTGTAGCCGTCCACCAAAAACCGGTCTCTCCCCGTTTTCCGAACAATCCTTCATGGTCACGAAAACCTCCCGGAAGCCCTTCAAATCCGCTTTCATTGGTTGCTCCTACATTAGGGATATTCCAATAGGCTGTACCGGTCGCCTTCATCTTTCCACCCACATTTTGATCACCGCCTCGCCATTGGCTTGTATTAATTTCTGCATCTGGCATACCCCATTGCTTTTCCAGTTCTTTAAAATTCTCATCGCTTGCCACATGCCACCCAGCCGGACAAAGACCCGGAGAGTCATGTATAGCATACCAGTTATAGAGCAAGCCATAAACATCTCCTGTTCCAGCTGTACGGTCTATTTTGTTAACTACCGTGGCGGAGTCATTCTCTGTTAGCGGAGAAGGCGCATTCCTGTCACTGCTTTTTGATTTAGCATGGGACTCTTTTCTGTGGACATACACGGCATAGGCACCTTCTGTCGTGTTTTTCCATTCAGAATGGTTAAGTCCTGACGGGATTTCAGTTCCGTCCCGGAAATGTGTCACGCGCAGGTTTTCAGCCATCCACTCCTGCTCACCAATCACTATGGTTTTGTACTCGTTACCATCAATATCTGTAACAGTGCCGGTTTCCTGATCTTTGCCCTGATCGTCGTCCGGGAATCCGCCTCCTGAAGAGCTCACATCGCACTGAGTGAGTAAGAAAGCTAACGCAATAAGAAATGTAGTTGTACCCTTTTGGTGGCTCATGAAGTTTATCCCTTTTTAAAGTTTTAGAACTCGAATAAACGAGGTAACGCATGCATAATGCTACAGCTGTTGCAGAATAATAGTTATTTAAAAATGCACAAAAACGATACCAATATCACTGTAAAAATTCTGTTTATATAGTCCGTTCAGACAAAAGGTCTATGGGGTATGGAAGGAGCAGTGTTGAAGGTGGGCATCTCATTATGAAGAAAGGACACTCTTGTGGAAAAAAATTCTTAAAAGTATGGGTGATCCTCAAAGAATAGATTACTGGTTTTATCTATCTGTTAGCGAAAGAACTGAAGAAAAACTCCTTTTGAATGAGAAAAGAGTAGAAATGACAACGTCAAAAAAAACGGGTACGGTGTTTGATAGGAATAGAATATATCTGCTGATGCAAGGCATAAAAAAAGCCGGGTGCTTCTGAAAGAAACAACCGGCTTATATGTGGGTGGTGAGGGATTTGAACCCCCGACCCCCTGCTTGTAAGGCAGGTGCTCTAAACCAACTGAGCTAACCACCCAAAATCAATAAGAATCACAATATACGAAGGCTTTATTATAGTATGCAATAGTATTTTTTAAAAAAAGCTCCCGAATCAAGCAGTAAAAGAGGGATTATTAGGATTTTTTAAAAATAATATTGCTATGGAGTTAATCTTTATGGCAAAATGGTCGATATAAAGAGCATAGTAAATGGTGAGTGTGGTTCACAGGGGATGGTTGTCTCCTGCAGCCCGGTCAGCCTTCATGATGGTATCCGGGTACAACCGGGACCTGAAGAACAGATACTAATTTTTTTGAATGAAACAGCCCGAATAAACACCGGGAAACGGTGCAGATGTTCAGGCGAAAAAATAAAGGATGAAAACCTATGAGTAAGATCAAAGCGCTGGTAGTTGATGACTCAAAAATTATGAGGAGTGCGGTCAAGAGGACCCTTGATCAGTTGATGATGGCGGATTTTGAATATATCGAAGCACTGGACGGAGAGGATGCTCTTCAAAAGTTCAACGATGAAATTCAGATAATTTTTCTGGACTGGAATATGCCCAAAATGACCGGGGTGGAGTTTTCTCAGGAAATAAGAAAAATGGAGAATACGGATCATATTCCAATCATCATGATTACGGCTGAAAAGTCTATGGGCAAAGTAGATACGGCTCTAAATGAAGGAGGTGCCAATGCCTATGTAACCAAGCCTTTCACAGCGGATCAGGTATTTAAGGTATTAAGCCGTTTTATTGACAAAGATGGGAACTTGATTCAGGATACGGAAGAAGATGATAAGAAAAGCTTCTTTAAAGACATGCTGAAATTCAAATAATAAAAAAGAAAACTATGCTGCCTGTACAATTAAATGGAATTAAAGAGATACCTGACGAAATACTGGACTCCGTGAAGGAGTGCGTTCAAAATACGTTTGAGTCCATCAGTGGCGACCGCCCGGATTTTGTGATGCAAAACGGGAATGAGAAGCCGATGAACGGGATCATCGGAAGCATTAATGTTTTTAATACGGAGCACACGCTTTCCATGATGATTGCCATTCCGAAGAAAACAGCCCTTGCTGTTTCCGAGGTTTTTTGCGGCATGGAGTTGCCGTTTGAAAGTGATGACATGGGAGACCTGGTTGGTGAAATATCAAATATCCTTGCCGGTGATGTCGCCGCCTCTGTAGAAAAAATTGGATTTGTAGGTCAGTCTTCTTTGCCCACAGCGACCAGAGGAAGCGACCTGACCCTCTTTTTGCCAAATAAGCCGCCTACAGCCAAGCTCAAGTTTGTCGGAACCGGTGGTGAATTCTGGGTGAACCTGGCCCTGAGTGAATCAAGGCGTCATAAATAATGCCGGATCTCCGGATGGTTGATTCCTTTCAATGAACGATCGCTCAGGCAAAACTAAAGTAATCAAAACCTTTTTCTCATGAAGAACAGTAACTACCAAAAGCAAGTAGATGAGCTCGCCGAAATTATGCGTGTTTTGGCGGACGTGTGGCCGGGTGACCGGGAAGATATTATGGTTGCTGGTGCACGACTTGAAGATACGATGGAGGGCCTTCAACAGGATTCCGGACAACTTTCAAAACTTATTTCTCTTGCCTGGAAAGGATTGATTCATCTTTATGAGAAAGATGAATTTTTCCAGAGTGTTAAATCTGCAACGATGCAGGCCATCAACACCATCCGTGAGTATGCTGTCACCAATGGGGATATACAAATAGAGGTTTTCGAAAAGGCATGCGATGAACTTGAAAAAGCCATGAACGGTGAGAGTGAAACCGTAAAATCCATGACGCTTACGGAAGAAGCCCGCACAAGAAGTGATGTTGCAGATATGGAAAATAATTCCTCCGAAGAAACAGAGGAAGAGTCTGCAGAAGGGGAAACGGAGGCCCGGGAGGAAGAACCCAAGGCAGATCAAATAGAGGAAACACCGCAGAAAGAATCAACCCCTGTTCCCGTTACCCTGGATGATGTGGCTTCATTCATCATGGGGTTCGACAGTAAGGAAGCAGCACTAAAACAGTATAATGAGCTTCAGGATCTGATAAGCGCATGTCTTGAACAGGTTGAAGAGCCACTTAAAAAGCCACTGAAAGAAGCGTTAAATATTCTTAAGGCTAATCATCCTTCTAATGAAGATGTGGTAGATATTGCAACCGTTATCGGAACGGTATCAAAGCGTGTTGAAAAGGCTATTCAGCTGGAAGAGGGGGAAGAAGACACCAATACGGAGCAAGGCCAGCCTGAAGAGGAGTTTCCATCAGCAGCAGATGAGGTTCTTGGTGAAGTGGAATTCTACATGCCGGATGATATGGACGAAGAGCTGATGGGCGAGTTCATTACCGAAAGCATGGAGCAAATAGAAATTGCAGAAAGTGCCCTGTTGGATCTTGAGACGGCACCGGACGACGACGAGCTTATTAACCGGGTTTTTCGTTCATTTCATACCATGAAAGGAACGGCGGCATTTATGGGGCTGACTCCCATGTCTGAGTTTGCACACTCCGTTGAAACGCTGTTGGATATGGTGCGTGATGATGTAACCCCATACGATTCAGCCTGTGCGGATATCAATCTGGAAGCTATTGATATCATAAAGAACCTCCTTGAAGGTGTT
>JASCXY010000177.1 GCA_030012235.1 Balneolaceae bacterium ANBcel3
CCGATGATCAGGGGCATGGACAGTGCTCCGGTTAGCGACATGACCATTACTATACTGAAGGCGGTTCCTGATAGTTTGTAGAATAAATCTCCTATAAAGGCCAGTATGACCGGAAAAATTGCGGCAAATCCCATTCCTGTCAGCAGCAAACCGATCAGTCCGGCAGAAGGAGTCGTAGAAAAGAGCATCAGCAGGGTTCCGGTAAAAGAAAGCAGATAGCTGGTCCGCAGAATCCGGGTTGCCGGTATTTTCAACAGCAAATAGCCCAGAAGAATGCGGGATGACATCAGCGAAAACCAAAAAAACGATAGAAATATCACGGAAGTCCCCGGCCTAATATCCAGCACCTCCTGAAACCAGGTTGCCGACCATCCGCCCATAGCCATTTCCATTCCACCCTGCAGCATCAGAATAAGTCCGAAAACGATCAGTGCTTTGTCTTTGGCAACTTTTAGGCCTTCGGCCAGAGGAAAACCCTTTTCATGTTTGGGTACCGGAAATCGCACGAAAAAAAACACAACAAAGGGAAGAAAAATGGTGGCGCCTACTACAGAAACGAGCCATTCATATTGAAAAGAATCCAGGAGGCTTCCGATAAAAAGAGGCACTCCGAAGGCTCCCACTCCATAGAAAACTCCAAGCAAGGTGAGCATGGAGCCGCGTTTCCCATCGCTGATGTCAGATACCAAAGCATTGGTTCCGCCATTAAGTGCTGCTCCGCCGAATCCACATAAAAAAAGGGCGGCCTTTAAAAGGAGAAGAGATGGTGCATGAGCAACCGACTGAATTCCCAGAATGACCAAAAAAGAAGAGGTAATCAATACGGGTTTGTATCCGAAACGATCCACAATAGGCCCGAAAAGAAGAGAGCTGAAAAACATCCCGATGGTCATGAAGACAAAGAGCGACCCGGCAGCCCCCCTGGATAGGCCGAATTTTTCTATAATAGAAGGCAGCGATGATCCCAGAACCGTCATAACGATTCCGAAGGTCAGCATACCGAAGCAGGCCGCTATAAAAACATGTGATCGGTTATAAGAGTCCATGCAGAAAAGAAAGCAAGCAGGAAGGGAATAAGAAGCAGGTCAGAGGATACGTAAAAAAAGAGAAAACGGAACGACATCGGTCCGGGGGAAAAAAGGACAGAGATCTATGTCAATGGTGCTCTTCGGAATCTGTAACAATTACCTTCAAAGATATACATTTTTAAAGATTCTGGATTTTAAAAGATGTAAGGATTCTGATGTTAGGGGTATTTTGATGTAAATGAGTCTTTTTAGACAACCCAAAAGAGCATATAGACAAAGGTGAAAACGGGACTGAAAAAAGAAGCTACGGTATATTTATTTCGTTACTTTACGGAGAGCGTTAAAACCGGTAAATGATGATATCAGCCATTGATCGGTACATAATTATCAACAAAAATACAGGCCGATGAATACCATACATACCTTCATTTCTTTTGGGGTCATCCTGCTCCTTTCTTTGTCCTCTTTATCTTGTAATGGCTCAAACGAAGCCTCTCCCAACGAGTGGAAATCGCTGTTTAACGGAGAAAATCTGGATGGATGGGATATCAAAATCCAGGGTTATGAGCTTAACGAGAATGTTGGTGAAACGTTCCGGGTTGAAAATGGGATCATGAAGGTTCGATATGACCAGTATGATACGTTTGACGGCCGTTTTGGCCATATTTTTTATGAGAAACCCTTTTCGGATTACCACCTGGTGGTTGAATATCGCTTTGTTGGAGATCAGATAGAGGGCGGGGCTGACTGGGCGTACAGAAACAATGGAATTATGTTTCATTCTCAGTCAGCAGCATCCATGGCATTGGAGCAAGACTTTCCGGTATCCATTGAATATCAGCTTTTGGGAGCGGATGAGGGAATGGAGCGGCCGAATGGCAATGTATGTACACCGGGTACACAGGTGGTCGTTGGCGGAGAGCTCAGAACCGAACATTGCATTGATGCTGGTGGGCCCACCCACGAGGGTGAGCAGTGGGTTACGGCGGAACTCATTGTATATGGCGATTCCCTGGCACAGCATATACTCAACGGAGAGCTGGTGGTGGAGTATACGGGTTTGCAGCTCGAAGACGGTACGCCGCTGCGCAAGGGGTACATCGCTTTACAGTCCGAAAGCCATCCCACCGATTTCCGGTCGGTTAAAATTCGCCGGCTTGAACGGTAACGGCTGTGAATTAATCCTGATGCAGAAATGTGAATAGCGACAGCAGCCTGTCCTTTAAACAATTAGAACAAAACTTTTTGAATGATCGTGAGAAGTTTATAATTTCATTTTGAAATATACAATTCGTATATACACCATTATCTGGCTTGTTCGGGCGTTCCCCGAAACAAGAGGTTTTCTTTGAAGCACTATTATAATATCCCTCCCAATATGTTTGGCTTTAACTAAAAGACGGGAAGGGTGGAGATTTTGGGTTAATTAATAACAAAAATTGAGAGTTCCAATGACTGTCTTTTCTAAAAAATTCACTTCGGGCATCTGTGCGACGATGCTGTCCCTTATATTCCTGGTTTTTTTGGTGCAGTGCGATTCATCCTCAGGGCCAAAATACGATCCCATAACGGTTGAGGGAAAAGTAGTAGCAGCGCAGACCAATGCGCCGATTGAAGGTGCTTTGGTGCGGATACTTAGCCCGTTACCGGAAAAACACACGGTAACCGATGAAGAAGGTATGTACCGTTTCGAGCTGGAAGTGGATAGTACAACGAGGTATTTCTTTGAATACAGCAAAGAAGAGGACGAGTATATTACGCAGACACGTGAAATTACACTGGTTCCGGAAATAGACAGGAGCTTGTCGGATATAAGAATGAGAAGAGAAGGCGAAGCCGCCGATGATGATCCGGATGACCTCCCTCCGGGAGAAGAAGTTGGTCCACCTCATAGTATTGTGTTGTTTGAGCAATCGGAAGATTTCCTTCATCTTAAGGGAGTGGGTAATATTGAGCAGGCGTCATTTGATTTCCGGGTGACCGATGCTGCCGGGTATCCGGTGCGTGGTGCAGAGGTAACGTTTAAACTTGGCGAATCCCCGGGAGGAGGTGAAAAGCTTTATCCGGATACAACCGTAACGGGCGGAAACGGGATTGCTCAGACAGTATTGACGAGTGGTACTATTGCCGGTCCGGTTCAGATTATAGCTTCTGTAGAAGGTGAAGATGAGGTTATTTTCTCCGAGCCAATAAAAATCGGAATTAGCTCTGGTAAGCCTCATGCCAATCATTTTACGTTGAAAGTTGAGACTGGTGGACACAAGCTCGAACAGGAAGATGAAGTTGCGATTATGGCATTAGTAGGGGACCGCAGCGGGAATCCAGTAGCCGAAGGAACTGTTGTGAACTTTACCACCAATGGCGGTGTGATCTCCCCGGGTTCTGGAAGAACAGATGAACAGGGTCGAGTCCAGGTAAGCCTGGAGTATGGTAATCCAATCCCGTCTGACGGCTATGTAACGATTACGGCGAAAACGGTGGATGAGAATAATAGCGACCTGACCGTTACCGGTGAGGTATTGTTTATCCAGCCTTCAGTGAACATTACTGTTTCTCCGGATGATTTTGAAATAAATCAGCTGATAGATAAACGATTTGAGTACACTGTTACAGATAGCAGAGGTAACCCGCTTGCAGAAGGTACCAGTATTACGGTAGAAATCGACAATGATGATTATAAAATTGTCGGACATGTGGATGAAACCGTTGGAGCCGGAATGAATTCCGGGCTTGGAGTAACAGATTTTGAATTTGTGGTACGAAGGGTTGCTGAAGAGTTGTCCGGAAGGCCTGTTACCATTACAGTCAAAGCAGAAACTCCGAGCAACTTATCCAATGAATTCAGAATGACAGCTGAAAGCTTTGCCGGAGAGGGAAGTATGCCTCAAAGTATTGTTCTGCATTCGCAGTCCCATGATGCGATCTATATTAAGGGAGAAGGAAATGTTGAACAGGCGGAGTTGCGGTACAGAGTTACTGATGCGGACGGATATCCGGTTCGTGGTGCAGAAGTATCGTTTGATTTTGGGGTAACTCCCGATGGAGGAGAGCATTTGTCACCAGAAACGGTGGAAACAGATAATGAAGGTATTGCCCGGACTGTTCTGACAAGCGGAACAAGATCTGGAGTCGTGCAAATAATTGCAAGTGTACAAGGTGAACATGGCATGGTGGAAGCACGGCCTGTACGAATTGGGATAGCATCGGGAATGCCGCATCCGGATTTCTCTACTTTAAGACTGGAACGAACCAAACTTGAAGATGGACAAGAGATGTCTGTTTCTGTTACCTACGGTGACCGATACGGAAACCCCATTTCATCAGGAACAGCCGTCAATTTTGTCACCACCCATGGTATTATTCGCCCGGGTTCCGTAAAAACAGATGCGAATGGACGTGCTTCGGTCACTCTGGAATATGTAAATCTAATTCCTGATGATGGCTGGGGTACAATTACAGCTACAACGGTGGATGAAAATAACAATGAGCTGACTTTAACAGGTAGCGTGTTGTTTATGATTCCGCCTATTGAAATCGAAGTTACTCCTAATACTTTCAACATCGACTTTGAGTCCGACCAAGATTTTACGTACAGGGTAACAGATAGGAATGGCCATCCGCTACCGGAAGGGACAAACATTATTGTTGATGTAGAAAGTGAAGACTTCGAAGTAATTGGTGATGTCGACGTAATAATAGGTCGGCAAACAACCCCGGGTCCAGGTGCAACAGTCTTTGGATTCAATGTCATGAGTACCAGTGATGAGCCGCTGGATCGGCCTGTATACATCAGGGTTACTGCCCGAACTCCGGGAGGGGCTTCCGCAACGGTACAAGTCACCGGCCGAAAGCAAAAAATAGCTCGATAAGAAATAATCGATACATTGATCTTTTAAAAAAGCCGGTGAGTTTTCACCGGCTTTTTTTTTGACCATATACATTCGTATTTGA
Organism: Balneolaceae bacterium ANBcel3; assembly: GCA_030012235.1. GTDB lineage: Bacteria > Bacteroidota > Rhodothermia > Balneolales > Natronogracilivirgulaceae > JASCXY01. The sequence goes on from JASCXY010000177.1 coordinate 4,980, forward strand.
TAGGCCGGGATATGACAGCGGAAGGCCATGTCGACTGTTTATGGATCACATTAATACCGGACTTT
>JASCXY010000178.1 GCA_030012235.1 Balneolaceae bacterium ANBcel3
AACCGATGCCAAACAACTTGTTTAGTTTAGCCTGATATTTCGGATGAAAAAGGAAGAGCTTTTTAAAGAAACTGTTAAAGCCTTCTCTTTATGCACTAAGAGGTTTCATCATGTCTTTTCAGAGATGGAAAGACGAATATTAAGGGAACGGACGATGGTCTTTGGACGTTCTTGTCCATCTATTTAACAGGGCTCTGAGAGCGCTGTCTTTTAGGTGTTTTTTGTTCGGTGCTATTCAGCAGCCTTTTAAAGGGGCAATAAGTCCGCTCATTCATTTCAAGGCTATTTCCACAAGAGAATGCCGGGAGATGATTAAACAAAATAACCTCCTTATAACTCGTATATACATTACCAGAAACAGATTTGATTTAATAAAGCTATGAAAGAACATGTCATCATTGTAGGCGGCGGATTCGGTGGTTTGACACTGGCACGAAGACTGGCTCATTCCGGACTTAAAATAACGCTGATCGACAAAAGCAATCACCATCTGTTTCAACCACTTCTCTATCAGGTTGCTTCTGCGGCACTTTCGCCGGGGGATGTGGCTGAGCCTATTCGCTCTGTTCTGGGTCGGTATCGTAATGTGGATGTGTTGCTTGCTGAGGTTACGAAAGTTGACAAAGAGCACAAAAAGGTATACTTGAAGAATGGCCGCGAACTGAGTTTTGATAAACTGATACTTGCTCCCGGCACAGTGTACAACTATTTCGGAAATGAAGAGTGGAAGCAGTATGCCTACAGCCTGAAATCGATTGCCGATGCGATTCAAATACGGGAACGTATTTTTTTATCTCTTGAAAAGGCTGAGCAAATCAATGAGCCGGCACTAAGAGAACCATGGCTTACCTTTGTCATCGTTGGTGGTGGACCCACCGGTGTAGAAATGGCCGGTGCAATAGCCGAGATTGCCAAAAGAAACATGATGAGGGACTACAAAAGAATATCAAAAAATGAAACCAGAATTTTCCTGGTAGAAGCCGAATCGCGTATTTTGAGTCAATATCCGGAACATCTGTCCGAAAAGGCGCGAGAAATTTTGGAAGATATGGGAGTCAGTGTGTTAGCCGGAACTCCTGTAAAGAATATTGTTAAAGATCGCGTCGATTTTGGGAAAAGCAGCATACATACTCCCAATATTATTTGGGCCGCTGGGGTCAAAGGGGTTTCTTTGGCTGATTCGCTGGAAGTGGAGCAGGATTCTTCCGGGAGAGTCTATACAGAGCCGGACCTGAGTCTTCCGGGACATCCGGATATTTTTGTAATTGGTGACGCTGCTTTGGTTCGGGATGAAGAAGGAAATGCTCTGCCGGCTCTTGCGCCCGTAGCTATTCAGCAGGCAGAGTTTCTGGTAAAATATCTGACGGGGAAAAAAGAAAAGGGAAGCCGTTTCACCTACCTTGATAAAGGGAATATGGCGACGATCGGCCGTGCCAAAGCCGTGGCAGATATACGCGGTTTAACCTTTAGTGGTTTTTTTGCCTGGCTGCTTTGGTCTTTTATACACATCCTCTTTCTGATCGGCTTTCGAAACCGGTTTCGTGTATTCATGGAGTGGATTTGGCATTATTTTACGTTCAAAAGAGGAGTGCGTCTTATTACGGGTAAAAACTACTTGAAAGAGGACACCCTGGTGCATGCTGAAAAATAAGTTGGTGAATATGTAGGTGTTATTCTTCGCTGAAAGCCTATAAGAGATGAAACAAAGAGCTTCGCCAGGGTTTTAGTGTACCTGTATTGTGTAGAATAGATGCTTTTTGCGCATAATCTTGATACTTCGTGCCCAAAGTAGCCGGGGGAGTCAGATAAAATTTGATTGAAACCTAAGCGAGCCAAAAACGTAGAAGACGTTAACTTTTGTGAACTATGCTTCCAAAGCCATACTCCCATGAAAACGTTTTTCTTGTTTTGCTTTGTACTGTTACTGATGTGCAACGTTTATGCACAGGATTCTTTTAATCCTGAAGTTGCTGAAACGCTGATTCAATCAGGTGAGATACAAAAAGCAGCTTCGTATCTCCGTGATCATGCATCCACCAACCGAAATAATCCGGAGTGGCACTACATGATGGGACATCTTGAATTCGAAAAAAATGAGTACCGGGATGCCATTGATTCTTTCGGAAAAGCAATGTCTCTCGATGCTGAATCATTGGATTATATGCTTTGGTATGGAAATGCAACGTGTTCTGCTGCAGCCGAAGCCGGAACCCTGAGGCAATTCAGGTTGGCGCGCCGATGTAAAGCCTCTTACGAGCGTGTGATAGAGAAATTTCCGGATAATATCGAAGCCCGGGAACATCTGATTCGTTTTCATCTTCAGGCTCCGGGAAGCGTAGGCGGCAGTATAACCGATGCGCATACATTGGCAGATGAAATTTATGAACGTGATGTCTTTCGCGGATATATGGCAAAGTTTCGATTGGCTGCAGATACGAACGATGACTCTGCGATGATTTCCGTTTTGGAACAAGCCTCTGCCACCTACCCGGACTCTGTTCAATTCAGGTATAATCTGGGGTTGTTATATATTCAATCCGGATCCTACGAAAAAGCCTATTCTGAAATGAAGGTTTCGAGTGAACTCATGCCGGGCGACTGGCGATGGAAGTATCAGATCGGTCGAATTGCTGCACTTGGAAATATCCGGCTTGAGGAAGGTCTTAAGGCATTTGAAACGTTATTGGAAAATGAACCGGAGGAAATAAATCCCACATTCCATAGTTCTGCGTATGCCCGGAAGGCACAAATATATCTACACTCGGGGGAGATCCAAAAGGCGAAAGAGGCACTTCTCAAGGCGAAAGAAATAGAACCTGAGAACACATTGATCGATCAGGTTATGCAGCAACTTCCGGATTAAAAAGCCTTGGTTTTATGAGGTCTGATGTGTCCCCTTGCCACCGTTCATACGAGCTACTCTGACCGGACCGAAAAAAGACGCCGCCGTGCAGATTAGAATAATGCACACCGGTTAAAAAAAACCAAAAGCAGAAACCTCTTCCGGCTGATTTGGGTTATGGTACTATTCCATACCTAATCAAGAAAAGCTAAAACAATGAATACAGCGAGGAACTGGCGGGATTATGTGCGCTTTTTGCTGGCCGTTATCCTGATGGTTGCGGGTATTACTCATTTTGTGGTACCCGATGCCTTTATTCTTTCGGTCCCATCTCCTTTTGAACATGCTTTATTCTGGATTTATGTAACCGGAGCCGCAGAAGTACTGGCAGCGATCGGGTTGCTGATACCCAGACTACGGAGACTTACTGCCTGGATTCTGGTTTTATACTTCATTGCGCTCTTGCCCGTGCATGTGGAAGCATTGTTGGTGGATGAAGCGTTTTTTGGTTTTAGCGATGATGGCTTCATGATAGCCCGAATTCTATTTCAACTGACCCCCATCTGGATGGCCTGGGTCTCGAGAGAAACCGATACTGCCGGGGTGTGTCCGGGGCTTGATCACTTTGATTCACTTCTCAAAGCGAGGTGGAAAAAGCCATTCAGCTGGCATTCCCGGGGTTTGCTCGTTGCGGCTTTCTACAATATTGGATTTGGGATATGGGCCGGAGTCTTCCCCGGGCAAGCTTTTCAGCTTTTTGGTATGGAAGCGGAAATCCCCCTTTTTCTCTGGCAAACAGTCGGTATGATTGTCGGGGTATATGGCATTGGATACGGAATAGCCGCGTTAAATGAGCAAAAACATCTGCCTGTCATTTTGGTGGGCTTGCTTGGGAAAATCTTTGGTCCGATAGGATTTGTTTTTACCTATTTGAATGGAGATATCTCACTTTCCTTCGGCATCATGATTCTGCTGAATGATTTGATATGGTATCCGTTATTCTTTTCTATATGCTGGAGGTTTTTCAGAGAAAAGAACCCGCTGGAACGATTAACATAAATGTTCTTGCAGAGGGTTGAAGGTTTCATTCAAAGTAATCGTTTATTGACATGAGTATTGGCTGGAATTTTGATAATACCTACCGGAGACTGCCAGAGGAATTCTACTCTGTGCTTGATCCTGTGCCCGTTAAAAAACCGGAATGGGTACTTCTTAATAGCCGCCTGGCAAAAACACTGGGACTTCATTTTTCTAAGGCAGAACCATCCTTGCTGGCTGCAATTTTTACAGGTAACCGGCTTCCGGAGGGAGCAGAACCCCTTGCACAGGCCTACGCCGGGCATCAATTCGGTCACTTTACCATGTTGGGGGATGGGCGGGCTATTGTGATCGGTGAACAAATAACGCCGGATGGCAAACGATATGACCTGCAGTTAAAGGGAAGCGGAAGGACACCTTACTCAAGGTCAGGGGATGGCCGTGCTACCCTTTACTCCATGCTCAGGGAGTATCTGATCAGTGAGGCATTGTATCATTTGGGGGTTCCGGCCTCCGGAAGCCTTGCCGTAGCCGAAACAGGGGAACCTGTATCCAGGGAAATCGTGCATCCGGGAGCGGTGCTCACACGAGTTGCATCCAGCCATATTCGCATAGGTACCTTTGAGTATGCTTCTCGATTTTTATCCCGTGAAAAACTGTGTGATTTTCTCAATTACACCATTTCGAGACATTATCCTGATCTAAATAAAACAGGAAATACGGCTTTAAACTTTCTGAAACGTGTTGCGGAGAAACACCAGAACCTGGTTATTGAGTGGATGCGGACAGGGTTCATTCACGGAGTGTTGAATACAGATAATATGAGCATCTGTGGTGAAACAATTGACTTTGGTCCATGTGCTTTTATGAATGTGTTTCATACTTCAACCGCCTTCAGTTCAGTGGACACACACAGGCGTTATTCTTTTGGAAACCAGCCCGGTATAATACAGTGGAATTTGAGCGTGCTGGCGGAAACCATGTTGCCATTTATAGACCAGGACGAAGAAAAGGCCAGAGAAGCTGCGGAAGAAGTAATTGAGAGTTTTAAACCCCGGTTTATGGAAGCCTGGTATCGGATGATGGGTAGTAAACTTGGTTTCAAAGAAACAGGAAAACAGGAGAAGAGGCTTACAGACCGGATTCTCTCCT
>JASCXY010000179.1 GCA_030012235.1 Balneolaceae bacterium ANBcel3
GATTTCGGGATTATGCTTACCATCCGATATCTGACAAACCCCAGAACCCGAAGAGGCACAGAACAACAAATTTGGGAGGAAATATTAACAGAATTTGCCGGTCAAAATGATATTTCTTTTGCTTATCCGACCATCAGATACTACGACCAAAGCCGTGAAGGCCATACGGGATGGGGAGCCGCCAGCCTCCCACCAACGACTGAATCCTGAGTTTACAAACTGCTTCTTTTATGTCTTTTTCTGATCCCCCGCTACCACCATTACCCGATGCTTTTATTCAACGCATTAACCGGCAAATGGGGCCTGAGAGTTCGTCGTTTCTGGAAACACTGAACGATCCTTCTGCTACATCTGTCCGAATTAACCCCTTTAAAGTCCACCATCCTGACTCTTTTTTAGCCGCATTTGGAGAAAAACCTGCACATTATGAAAACGTACCCTGGTCAGAGAACGGATATTACCTGAATCAACGTCCCTCGTTTACCCACGACCCGCGTCATCATGCCGGCTGCTATTATGTTCAGGAAGCTTCCTCCATGTTTCTTGAATATCTTATCAGGCAGACAGGTTTGCAGCTTCATAATGGTACTATCCTGGACGCCTGTGCTTCTCCCGGAGGAAAAACCACATTGCTCTCAGCTCTTTTCCCGGATGCCTTGATTGTCGCTAATGAAGTCATACGTTCCCGCACCCCTGCACTCCTCCATAATGTGCAGCGCTGGGGAATGGGAAACACCGTTGTGACACATTCAGAGACCCATCGCTTCCGGCAGCTTTCCGGTTTTTTTGATCTGGTTTTGGCCGATGTCCCCTGTTCCGGTGAGGGTTTGTTCAGAAAAAGCCCGGCGTCAAGAACCGAGTGGACCCGCGAAAAAGCTCATCACTGTGCTGTGCGTCAACAATCTATCCTGTCAGATCTCTGGGAATGTATACGACCGGGTGGATATCTGATCTATACTACATGCACCTATAATCCGGAAGAAAATGAGGGAAACCTGTCTGCTTTTCTGGAGCAAACCGGCGGGATACCTTCCGGAATTACACTAACCGGTAACGAACGCTTTCATTTAAAAGAATCTTCAAGCGAAAAAGATACCCATCAAAGAGAAAGCGTTCGCATCATTCAAAGCCATAACCACACCGGATATGCCTTTTACCCTCACCTTACAAAGGGTGAAGGCTTTTTTATCAGCGTTCTTCAGAAACCCTCGGACGCCCGGCTTTCCTATACCTCTGCCAAAGGATTTTCTAATAAAAAGTGGATCCAGCCGGAAACCTCTTTACGTAAAAAAGCTCAAGAATGGCTTCATAGTACGGATCCCGGATGGTTTCAGATCAAAGATCGCATTTTCCACCTCCCAAAGAGACACCTTTCCACCCTTGAAACGCTCTCTTCCGCACTGTCTGTTCTGTATGCAGGAACGGAAACCGCCCGGATGGCCGGTAAAGATCTCAGGCCGGCCGCCCCGCTTGCTCTCGATATCCACTTGAATCCAGAGGCCTTTCCTGTCCTTTCGTTTTCGTTGGAAGAAGCCCTCTCTTTTTTAAAATGCGAAACATTACGTGTACCTGAGCGTGGCAAAGGTTGGTATCTTGCCTGTTACGAAGGATATCCTTTGGGCTGGCTTAAACATATCGGCACCCGAATGAATAATTATCATCCAAAAGAATGGCGCATCCTGAAGTGACGAACCTTAGAGCAACTTATCAAGCGTGAGAGCCGTTTTTTTCGTATCATTCTCATCAACTTTACCACTTGATTTCTCTTTATTTACATGCTCTCACGAACCAAACGGATTTATATAAAAACTTTGGGTTGTTCCAAAAACCAGGTCGACTCTGAAGTTCTGCTGGCCCAGGCACAGGCCAATGGACTTGAAATTGTATCGGATATCTCGGATTCAGAAATCTTGATTATCAATACGTGTGGTTTCATCGCTGATGCCAAGCAAGAATCTATTGACGAAATCCTGGATGCGGCTGAATTACGAAAAGCCGGGACGCTCAAGAAGCTGTATGTAATGGGATGCTTATCCGACCGGTATCCCGAGGAACTTCGAAAAGAAATCCCTGAGGTGGACTCTTTTTTTAAGAGCAGCCACACTTCTGTCTCTGATATCCTAGCCGAACTGGGCGGTCATTATAAGAAAGAACTTATCGGAGAGCGAGTTTTAACCACCCCCTCTCATTATGCCTATATGAAAATATCGGAAGGATGCGATCATACGTGTTCTTTCTGTGCCATTCCGCTTATGAGAGGGACACATGTAAGCCGCCCAATTGAAGAATTGGTTCATGAAGCCCGGCTTCTTCATCAAAAAGGGGTCCGGGAACTTATTCTCATTGCCCAGGATCTCACGTGGTATGGCCTGGACCTGTATGGGAAGCGTATTCTGTCGGAACTTCTGAAGCGTCTTTCGGATTGTGGTTTCGACTGGATTCGTCTTCAGTATGCCTATCCGGCCCGGTTTCCAATGGATATTCTGCCGGTGATCCGGGAACGGGAAAACATGTGCAAGTATCTGGATATGCCGATCCAACACATCAGTGATCCAGTATTAAAATCCATGCGAAGAGGTATAACCGGGGAACGCACCCGCGAACTGCTGCATCAGATACGATCGGAAGTTCCGGGAATACGGCTGCGGACAACCCTGATCACCGGTTATCCAGGAGAAACAGAAGAGCATTTTGATGAGCTGTTGGACTTCATTGAAACCTTCCGCTTTGAGCGTCTGGGGTGTTTTCCATACTCCAGAGAAGAAGCAACGATTGCCTGGGATCTGGGAGACCCCGTCACGGACGAAGAAAAACAACGCCGCGTGCGATTGATCATGCAAAAACAGGAAGAGATCTCCTTTGAACACAATCAGCAATTGATTGGTCAGACCTTGCCCGTGTTAATCGACCGGATAGAGGATGAAACTGCCTTCGGACGAACCGAATGGGACACTCCTGAGGTGGACAATGAAGTTATTATTTCCCTTGACTCAACTCGTTCACCAAAGAGGACGATTACTCCCGGACATTTCTATACTGCAGAAATTGTGGATGCAGAAGCTTTCGATTTATTTGGGCATTTACTGGACTGAGTGCATAGGTACCGTAAAAATAAACCGGCTTCCTTTTTCCTGTTCGCTTTCAATTCGGAAGGTTCCGCCGTTTTTTTCCACAAAATCCTGACAAAGAGATAATCCCAGGCCGGTACCTCGTTCGTTTTCGGTTCCTTTGGTGGAGGTTCTTTTCTTCTCTTTCAAAACATCGTTAATTTGCTGAGAGGTCATACCGACACCATTGTCCTCTACGGTTATTTCCATGAATTCCATGTTTTTTCTTGACCAAATTCCGATTCTACCGCCTTTGTGAGTGAATTTCACCGCATTATTTATGAGGTTGCGTAACACAATAGAAAGCATATTAGGATCTGCATAGACACGGCTTTGCTCATCCTCAAGTTTCAACTCCATCTGAATTTTCTTATTCATGGCGCGGGATTCTTCATGAGTGAGAATATCCTCCAGAAGATCCTTCAACTGGATCCATTCCGGTTCGTGGCTTATACGCCCGGATTGTGAACTGGCCCAGGTCAATAAATCTGAAAGCAGGTCATGGAACTGCATGGTAGCGCTATAAAGACGATTGGTGTATTCTTTCACCTCTTCGGTTTCCTCTCTTTCAAGACTATCCTTCAGAAGCTGTACAAAACCGATCATTCCGAAAGCTACGTTGTTGAGATCATGGCCAATAATGGAAAGCAGCTTATCTTTGGTCGCATTGGATTCACTAAGTTCTATAGTACGTTCTTCAACTTTACGTTCCAATTCGATGTTTTTTGCATTGATGGCATGAACCCGAAGCCGGTAGAATGCAAAAAGAAGCAGTACAACAACAATGACAGACAAAGAGATGAACCAGGCTGTTTTCCAGAAAGGAGGTGTAATAATCAGAGTTATCTCTGCAGGCGATTTAGCCCATATTCCATCGTTATTTGTAGCCATCACGCGCAAGGTATATGTACCAGGAGAAAGATTCGTATAGGTGGCGACACGTTGCTCTCCGACATAGTTCCAGTCATCATCAAATCCATCCAACATATACGCAAACCGATTCCCTTTTACGACGCTGAAGTTCAGAGCAGAATACCGGAAAGTCAACACCGTGGCATCATAAGGAAGTATCAGCGTATCCATCAAACTGATATGGCGATCCAGCGGCGAATCAGGTCCAATGGGAACCGAACGATTGTATAAAAGGAAATCCGTAAAGACCACGGGATGCTCCTCAGTACTGATACGAATATTATCCGGATGAAAACGATTAAAGCCATTAAATCCACCAAAATAGATATATCCGCCGCGATCCATTAAACGGGATCCGTAAAAAAAGTCACTGCGCTGCACACCGGATTTATCATCATAGTTCTGAAAAGCCTTCCGTTCGGGGTCAAATCGTGAAATGCCGTTATTTGTGGTCAGCCAAATCATTCCCTGGTTGTCTTCGACCAAAGCATGTACCATATTTCCGGCAAGGCCTTCATTTACCGTGTAGGATCGGGCCACTTCCCGTCGTTCACGATCAAACAGTTTCAGGCCTCCGCCACGGGTCGCCAGCCATAGCCTTCCCTGTTGATCTTCAAGAATATCCTGAATTACTGCGCTGAAAAAGAACTCTCCCTGATTGATATCAAAATGAAAGAACAGGGATCGGTCGCGATCCATTCTGGTTAATGTTGCATTATATGAACCTATCCAAAGGTTACCCTGCTGATCTTCATATATGGTCCGGACATCGTCATTCATAATACTGTTTAAGTCGTCCGGATCGGCCACATACCGGGTTACTGATCCGGTTTCAGGGTCAACTCGGTTTAACCCTCCGCCGTTTGTGCCAACCCACATCATACCATCAGCATCTTCGTGGATCACAAAAATATCATTATCACTCAGCGAATTGGGATCATCGGGATCATGATAAAAAAATCGGTGATTATCCCCTTCAAG
>JASCXY010000018.1 GCA_030012235.1 Balneolaceae bacterium ANBcel3
CGCGGGGTTTCGTGATCGGTGGCTTCCTCTTTGATCAGCGGATTTTCAAAGTCCGTGTCTCCTTCCGAAGTCATCAGAAAGATATAGGTCAGGTCTTTATCGTTACGTTCCCTGCTTGCAGCCCACTGAATCTGTATATGTGTTGCTGCTGTTATTTCCGCACCATCGGCAGGCATGAAAATTGGTAATGCCCTGCTGGGATAAAATAGGACATCTTCCGCAACGACATCGTTTTCTGACCGCATGGTGAGTTTTCCGTTTCCATGGCTATAGCCATACACTCCCTGAACGGATTGAATGCCAGCTCCGGGTTTTATATCATCGTTGAAATTCAACAAAATCGGAGCTCTGACCCTCAGTTCATTCTGCGCCAGATTATATCGGACCCGAACGCCCGGATAATCGTCATCCGGAGTTCCGGAGGCAAACATCCATTCACCAAAGTCATTGTTCGGGGCATCGGCCTGATTGGTGACAACGTATGCGTTTTCTACCCGCACAACCATTCCTTCATACGGAGCTCCCCGGTCTTCTTCATTGGAAAGTTCCAGTGAAGTAACTACCGGGATGTAAGCTTCATACTCCACCCCCTGCTCCACGACTTCGAATACCGGATCTCTAAGGTAGGTTACATGAGCGAAATTGTTATTAGCAGGAGTAGTATTCAGCACCTCCGTGCTTGTGATACTGATCCGATCCCCACGCCTCAAGGGCCAGGTGGTTTCATCCGGATACAGAAAAACGCCGGACCAGGGTTCGTTGCTGTCGTGTATGACAATATATCCATCCGTCGAATCGGCAATGACCACTCCAGATATATTAACCGGCACCTGACTCAGTCCGGTCAGCGGGCTTGGGCCCCGGTTGCCGTCCGATGTCCTGCTGATGATACTGATGCTGTTCACCTCGGACTCAACAACAAAGAAGCGCAAAGACTGCGTTTCCATATCTTCATCGGGGTCACCATCTCTCAACACTCCCCCGATTCCATTGGAGTCTGTTACCCGAATTTCAAAAATTACCGATGTCAAGTCATCAAATGTTGGAAAGCTGTAGCTGTATTGGCCGTTTGTGCCCTGAAGTTCTACTATTGTTGAAGAGCCGTTGGCCCAATACTCCAGCTCAACTTTCTCAATCTCAACATCATCATCGGACGGAACTACGGTAAAGTTTATTTCTACATTTTCCGTTACCGCGGGGGTTGTATTGCTGATAGAGTAATTTACAACTTCAGGAGGAAACCCGATTACTTCCAGATCCACTGGAATCTGATAGGGGTAACCTGAGGGTAGGTTTTCATTCGTAAACCGGGTAGCTGCTGCACCCAAACCAAGCCAACGAACTCCGTCTTCCATGGCAACAATGGCCATGGCCGGATTATTATTATCCTCTACGTTGTCACCATCAAAAGAGTTAGGTACGACATATCCACTGTAATTAATAACCGCACCGGGTGGTGGCGGTTCATACAAACCATCTTCTCCATCCAGTCTTCTGAAGTTGTATCCCTGCCTGTATCCCTGTGTTCTGTCATTTCTGAAGCGCAGAGAAGTATCTCTGTTGTAGGCAATCACTCCATCATGCTCGATGTACATCCAGGGACGGTTTGAAGTCAAATCTCTGTTTATAACAACTGCATTTTCAAGTTTGATATACTGACCAATGTATGTTGTGTAGTTTTCAAGCCTCGCGGTATTGCCTGATGGGCCTGCCTCGTTTATTTCACTCAGTGATATCACCCATGGTTCCAGTAATTCCTGATATTTTTGAAATTCCGAATCGTTCCAGACACTTCCTACATAGTCAATATCATCGGTATTGAACTGCGCGGTATAGGTGTTTCCAAACCGATAATAACTCACGCGTCCTCTGAGAGTTATGATGGTACCCCGCTCGAGGTTTTCAAGGGTATTCAGCCCCTCTCCGGAAACGACCAGCTGCAGTCCCATTCCTGCCCGGCCTTCAGAATACGCAAGCGTATCGATGACAAACACATGGATACGGCCGATGGTGGTATTATTGGGATCATCAAAATCGGGTGTTGCCAGCCCGGAATTTCTTGGGTAGGAGCTCACAATAGCAGTAATCTCAATCAGTTCATCATTCAGCGGATGATGTATCAGATCCTGCATGGTTTCAATAGGCTCATCATAGGTATTGATATCCCGGATACTTACCTGAGGAATATCGGCTAACAGAGTGGTTATACCTGATCCAAAGAAAAAAAGGATCATTAGAAAAATACAGTATGCATGCTTCATAGGTCGCTATTTATTATTTGAGGGGTTTTTTGACGACTATTTTATTATTGCGAATCTTCCCCGCTGGACATTTCCGGAATCCAGGTCTTTAACGGTGTATAAATACAGGCCCGTAGTCAGGTCCTGATTCGCGTCTGAAAGAAGATCCCAGTGGTGTTCACCACCAGACATGACTCTTGGATTGCCACTCAGGTCGTTGAACCATCGGATATCTCCCTGGTACGTTTCTGAGTGATGTGTTTTTTTTGCAACGATTTCACCGGCCAGCGTATATATAATGAGTTCTGCATTCGGCGGCAGGTTAAAAAACGTCAGTTTACGCGTAAAAGGGGTGCCACCATCCCAGGAGGCATTGATTCTGTATGGATTAGGATAGACTCCAACCGGCTCTTCCAGGTTCACGTTAGGCGTTGTCCCTGGAAATACATAAACCGCATTGGCTGTTTGTGAACTTTCAAGAGACCCCACGCCTTCACCACCCCAGTCAAAGGCGGTAACGGAAAAACTATACTGCCATCCGCTTAGCATGCCTTCAATCGGAAGACGATACCAGTAATCGGTATCATCACCCGGAAAACGAACAGGGCCATCCGGAATGAGAACTTCATCAAAACCGGTATTATAGCCAATAGGCGAGTCTTTGGTATCAAACTCCCTTATAAGTTGTCTGTCCGACAGCGCACCTCTCAGGTCATCACCTAACTTTGAACGATACACACGATAACCGGCAAAATCCATTTCTCCTGAAATCGGATCCACGGTAAATTCAGCTCTGTTGTCCCAGTAGACTACGGCCGTACCTTCTTCCAGTTCTACCCGCATCCGCGGAACATCCGGAGGTTCAGGAACCAGGTATCGATTTCTTTCTCCGGAGAGGGTGTCATATTGACCTTCAAAGATTCTGAATGCCCAGTCAATGGTTTCGACGAGATGGATTCTTGATTCTGCATTGTCATGTCTTTTGCCCTGTATTCCCTGATACTCATCCGGTTTGGGAGCGGCTACAAAGGCAAAATACACCGTCACTGTAGAGTCCGGTTCTACACTTGGAAACGGGCCGATAGAATGAAGCTGAATATAGTTCCCCTCGGAATTCAGTCCGTCGGTTTTTAAACGATCCCGATAGCGATGCATTGGCCAGGGCTGCGCCATACGGTTATAACGGTCCAGGTCATCTGCTGGTCGTGAGAAGTCACCGGATCCTGCAGAATAGAGCCAAAATGAGGGATGAACAGAAGGGGCCTGAAGTCCCATATCCATTAATTCCTCTTGATAGAGGTCTTCATAGCGTGGATGAAACTCTACACCTCGGTACTCCGCTCCCAAAACGACACTTGCGGCATAGGTATTAAAACTGGGGTCATCGGTAGAACCCAGATCAAAAACATACAAAGCATAGAGATGATCTCCTCCATCTTCGCGGCCATCTTCATCCAGATAGCCAAATCCACCTTTGTTGAAAAAGTCGGATCCCGTATCCAGAGTTGTATTTACATTTCGGACCACCATATCAGAGTACATACCCACATAGAAATCTTCCCAGACATCATTACTTCTGTTTGTAATATCGTAACGCAAGATGCTCAGTCCTTCTGCAAAGCCAAAATTCCAGTTATAACTTTCCAGAGCGACATCGGCATAAAGGGGTTGTTCATGTCCGGGGATCGGAATATTGTTCACGACTCTGCTGGAATCTGTAAAAAATGCCAGGAGATCCTGGTGGCTGATAGCATTAGTAGCAAATGCATCAGAATCCACCAGGGTGGATCTTTCCGCAACAACACGTCCATCGTTGGTAAATTCAAATCCGGGAGTTCCGGTATCATATCCGGCCGGATGGGTCACCGCTGCTGTCGAAACCCTTATAGATCCTTCTACCCTTGCTCCCAGCCATATCCCGGCTTCAAAGAGATGTTCTGTTCCGCTGCCCCGCGGGAACTCCATACTGGGCAGGCCGGTAGGCTGATTTCGTACATTTGGCCTTCCCAAAGTACCCACGTTGGTAATGGAGAGACCCATATTACTAATTTCAACCGCTTTTCGGTCAAATTGATATTGCGCATGAACCGTATCCCGGCAAAAAAGCATCACCAGGATAACAAAAATGAATGATAAGCCAGGCTTGATATATGGAATACTCATTTCTGAGAGATTATCAAAAAATGATCACTTGAATAGTGAGCCCGGAAGAAATTACGGAAGACAGCATCCGGGATGTTTTTCTGAAATTAGACCTTTTGAAGTCGAAAAAAAAATCACTGAGTCGTTTTAAGCTTTTTTTACAATTAAATAATTGTTAAGCACGAAGTATGATTGCAGTGTTCCTCTATCCCTGTTGGATAAAAAAACATCCACGAGTTCTGACATAACATGCCACAGAACACAGCCTGTCAATCACTTGAGCAGCTTCTTCACCAGGATGTTATGATGAAAGTACCCATCGGAAGGTGACATTTCTTCTTACTAAAGATAGGACATTAGGATTATATTTTTCACCTTTTTTAGAATAAAGATCCTTCCCGGGTGTATGTCTATTGTAATACTCATTTGTACCAGAACCCGGTGACTACTTCAACTCAATCGCACACTTTTCTGTGCATATAACCTCTGATCTTTTATCATCTCACAAATGGGGATTATTTTTCATTCGCAGACGGCAGCAGAAATAACTATTTTAATTTGAAACTACTCACATCTATGCGAAATCAATATCTTATGCCGGCTTTATTTTCTTTATTCAGGTATCCTTCATCCACGTTCTTCTTAACAGGTTACGCCTTTACACTAGCCTTTCTGTTGGTAATTCCCGTTTCTGTACAGGCATCGACAATACATGAGTCCTCCTCCATTGAAGCAGACCCTATTACCATTGCCGAAGCCCGCACAATGCCGGAAGAGTCTATCGTGACGGTAACCGGATGGGTAACGGTAGCCGAAGAATTCTCCGGGCCGGTCTATTTTCAGGATGAAACCGGCGGACTTGCTGTTTATGATGCCGGCGTCATGAGATCCGGAGGATTTAATCTTGATGTATCATTCGGAGATTCCATCGTGGTTCAGGGTCCCCTTAGCAGCTTTAATAGTATGTTGCAGATTTCACCTGTAACAGAGGTTATGGATGAAATCATTATTGAAGTTTATCCTGAGGGCCGCCGGGACATCCAGCCCCGTTCAATTACTATAGGCGCCTTAAATACGGGCCATTACGAAAGCCAGCTTGTGACTCTTCACAATGTTTATTTTCAGAATACCGGCACGTTTTCTGCAAATAGCAATTATGACATCATGGACGGAACAGAAGATACAGAGATAAGAATCTCGTCTTTTACGGATCTTCCCGGCATGGCCATCCCTTCTTCTCCTGTTCATATTACCGGAGTAGCCAGCCGGTTCTGGCAAACCATCCAGCTCTTCCCAAGATCCAGACTCGACATCACTACGGCCGGAAGTGCCCCTCAGGTTATTACTGCCGCCCCTTATGAAATTTCTGCAACTTCCGAAAGTATTACGTTTTACTGGGAAACAGAACAAGCAGGAATTGGAGGGATTTGTTATGGCAAAACAGACGATCTTGAACAAGGCTGCACTACCTTGCCGGATGAACAGACAGAGCACCTGTTTCATCTGGAATCCCTTGAACCGGCTACAACATATTCGGTACAGGTAATTTCAATTGCCGATGAAGACACCACCTTTACCCTTCCATATTACGTATCTACCCGTTCGCCGGCAGAATCCTCTCAGGAAATAAATACCTATTTCAGTCAATCGGTGGATCATAACCTTGCCTGGCCTTCCGCAAACCGGGCGGAAGCAAATGTTAACTTTGCCGATCATTACACCAGGCGCATCTATGAAGCCCAAAGCTCCGTAGATGCCATATTCTACAGTTTCAGCGGTGCCATGGGTGAACAAATTGC
Organism: Balneolaceae bacterium ANBcel3; assembly: GCA_030012235.1. Classification (GTDB taxonomy): domain Bacteria; phylum Bacteroidota; class Rhodothermia; order Balneolales; family Natronogracilivirgulaceae; genus JASCXY01. The sequence continues at coordinate 6,182 of JASCXY010000018.1, forward strand.
AACGGCACTCGCCATGGCTCATGGAAGAGGGGTGCAAGTACGTGTGATTATATGCCATACCACCAGTACCAATGCCGTTGAAGCCATATTAAATGCCTATGATGTTCCATTTATAGAAAGTGATTTCGGGGTTTTAAATCAAAACAGAAACGGGCTTCAGCATAACAAATTTGCGGTCATCGACTACGCTTCAAATGATCCATCCAATACATGGCTGATTACCAGCTCCTGGAATGCTACAGATAACGGAACGCATCAGCAATATCAAAATATGATAGAATTTCAGGATGAGGCCATCGCAGGAGCATATTCACGGGAATTTAACCAAATGTGGGGAAGCAATACCCATCAGCCGGATCCTGAAAAAGCGCGTTTTGGAAGCAATAAGAGGGTAGTGAACCCTTCCGTTTTCTGGATAGGTGACAGCTATGTCCGTCTCTTCTTTAGTCCGCAGGGAAACACCGAGACGGCGATTATTAATGCTATTCAGGAATCTGAAGAAAGTATCAACGTCAATACCATGCTAATTACCCGACCTGGAATTGAACAGGCATTAAAAGATAAATTCGATGAAGGATTAACGGTGCGCGGACTGATTGGAAATCCAAACGTAACCGGAAGTCAATTCTCCAGCATGAGTTCATGGGGTGACTTTATTCATTTTTCTGAATCGGAACACGGTGGTTTACTGCATCATAAACTTGCCATATTTGATGGTGAGAACCGGCACACGGAAGGGCGCGTATTGACCGGGTCTCATAACTGGTCACGTGCTGCCAATGAAAGCAACGACGAGAACACCCTTCTCATTACCAATCAGGCCATTGCTAACCAGTATATACAGGAGTTCAGTGCACGTTACCAACAGGCCGGTGGACAAAATCTTATTACGATTACTTCTGCAGAAGACACCCCGGAACATGTTCCAGAGTCCTTCCAACTGGAACAAAACTATCCAAACCCATTTAACCCTTCTACCACTCTTCGATTCTACTTACCCGATGCGGCCTATGTTAACATTCATGTTTACGATCTGTTGGGCAGAAAGGTAGATATTCTGGCCAATCATGAGTTTTTTTCCCGGGGCAGACATTCGCTGACGTATGACGCATCTTCACTTGCCGGCGGGGTTTATTTTTACAGAGTTCAGCTGGACAACGGAGATGTTTTGGGGCGAACGATGACGTTGATTAAGTAACAGCTCTTCTTTTAATTATCTGAATCTACGCTCCCCATTTATTACGTTTTCCTAATATATTACCTTGACTTGTTTTTTTTTTATTATCATTTTGTTACTTGAACCTTTAGAGGAATAACTTTCATCCAAATCATTTGCTTGTTTTTTACTATTAGAAGTTAAAAAATGATCGTTTACTTATTTTTCAGGTCGGTCATAATACACATACATACTATTTTCTAAAAAAAAAACGATGAATACATCTTCCAGTCAAAGCAAATTCGCACAGCTGAAAATACCCGGCTCAGAGCAACTTCTCACTATTCCTGTTACACACAATAAACCGGAAATACCCGAGGATATACAAGAGAAATGGCAAAAAATGATCAACCTTACTGCCGAAATAATGGGGGTTTCGTCCGGACTGGTCACACATTTCACCAATAACGAGCTTCAGGTTTTTCTTGCCAGTCAAAAGGACACCAATCCTTATCACAAAGGGGCCTCAGACAGTCTTGGAATAGGTATGTTTTGTGAATACGTTGTAGGAAAAAAACAACCCTTGCTTGTTGAGGATACCGAAGCTTCTGTTTTGTGGCGCAACCACCCCCATACAGCCTTTGGAATGCGGTCTTATTTGGGAGTTCCCCTTGAATGGAAAGATGGAGAGCTTTTTGGCTCTCTCTGCGTACTTGATGCTGATCCAAATCCTTTTTCATCTTCCTATATGAAGCTGATGGAACAATTCAAGTCCATGATTGAGTCCGACCTCAGCACTATTTTATTGATTAATGATCTTAAAGAAAAAGTTTCCTACAATGAAATTCGCCTGAGAGATATCCATCACCGGCTCAAAAATCAATTCAATTTATTGACCAGTTACATTGGTCTAAAAATGATGGATGATAGTGAGCGGACTCTTGATGATGTTTTGACGGATATCAATCTTCGTATCGAAGCCATGTCTTCGGTACATGAAGAAATCTGTAACTCGGCGAATCTTGAAACGCCCTCACTTGAGATATACCTCCCTGCTCTTTGCCAGTCTCAATTAAAAAGTTTCCCGAATAAAGATATAACACTGACATGTGACGTGGACACTGTGGAGTTGCCGCTTCAGGAAACGATTGGAACGGGGCTAATTTTTGCTGAATTAATCACGAATTCGGTAAAGCACGCATTTAAAAATCAAGATAGCCCCGCGATTCACGTTCGTGTTCAGAAAAAAGAAGACTCAACCATCTCCTTTGAGTACCGGGATAATGGTGTCGGCTTTCCGGAAGGATTTGAGGTAGACTCAAATCCCAGTATTGGCATGAGTTTACTTCAGGCGTTTACTGCACAGCTTCGGGGAGAGTTTGTAACAAAAAATGATAAAGGGGCGGTAGTAGAAATCACCTTCAAGCTTACCGAGTAGGCTGAAAGCTTTATTAAAAGACTGTTCCCCCTTTTTTTCACCAGGTCTTTTTTAAGCCCCCTTTAATCCACAGGCTAGCGACCGAACGCTATGTTCCATTTCTTTTTTTCTATTCATTAAGAATCCGTTCTGCCTGCTTTTTACCAAGCAAAACCAACTCTTCGAATTCGGGTCCGGCGATCTCTGCAATACTCAGATAGGTTTTTTTTGCTTCATCACGATAGCCGATCTTTTCCTGCGCTTTGGCGTGATAGAACAAGAAAACCGGGTTTTCGGGCCACTCTGAAATAAGGTTTCGTGTCAGTCGAATCATATCATCATACTTCTGCTCTTCTTTGTATATATAGGCAAGAATCATTCTTGCGTCGGTTCTTGTTGGTGTCTCCGAAGCAGCCACCTTCTCCAGCATTTCAAGCCCTTTCTCGCGGTCACCGGACATACCGGCCAGACGGGTTGCCCATTGTATCTCTCTTGGAACGGTTCCCATCATGTATTGAAAAACCCCTTGACCAATAAGTGCGTCCATATGGTTTTGATCCATTGCCAGCAATCTTCGGGTATAGGAAAAACCACCAACACCACTTTGAACAGCAATTCGATACTTTTTCTCTGATGCAGCTATCAGGGCACGATAACCATACAATCCTCCCATCATTAAAATGGAAGTCGTATCTCCCGGAGTGCTTCTGAGCTGCTTTTCACCTGTATTCAAGGCTTTTTGTGAATATGAGAGAAACTCATTTGCAGCATGAGGGCTTTGCCCTGTAAAAAAATAAGTCCAAAAAGAAGGCATTGATCGAAAAAACGCAGGACGTATATCGTCATCATTTGCATCAGCCAACTCAGAAAATATCGTTCCGGCCTGAGTCCACTTTCCCTGATAGAACAGTTGAACACCCCTCTCAAGAACATACTCATAGGTCTCTGATTTCATCCCTTCTTCCCTTAACTCAACATTCTTGTTTTCGCTTATGGGCAGTGAAACAGCTAATAAAAGTATAAAAAAAGGTATCATATATAGCAGTAATGGACTCTACCGGAATAGAATAACATAAATAATCACCGAATCATTCATTCATTATATGCCCCTTCTCCCAGTTTACCTTCTGAAGAAGCGACCACAACCGAGACAGCGGCATCTCCTGTGATATTTACAGCCGTACGGCACATATCCAGAATTCTGTCCACACCGAGAATCAGCGCGATTCCCTCCACCGGAACTTCGACCGCCTGAAGCACAATAACCAGCATGATGATTCCCGCGCCGGGGACCCCTGCGGTTCCAATTGAAGCCAGTGTGGCAGTGAGTACAATAATGAGCTGCTGAGACAGCGAAAGGTCGATACCCACAGCCTGGGCAATAAATACAGCTGCTACAGCCTGGTACAGGCTGGTTCCGTCCATGTTAATGGTTGCGCCAACAGGAAGCACAAAACTGGCTACCTCCTCATGCACTCCCAGTTTTTTCTCTACCCGGTTCATGGTCAGCGGCAATGTAGCCAGACTGGAACTGGTACTAAACCCAAGCAATTGAGCCGGACGAATCCCTTTGAGAAAATTGATCATTTTCATATTTCCATACCACTTAAATAAAGAAGTATAGACAATGGACATGTGTAATATCAGTCCGGCAATTACGACCAGTCCGTACGATAATAAGGCCCGAAGGAGCTCAATCGTTGCCCCGAGGTCATCTCCTCCAAGATCTGTTATAACCGATGCGATCAGAGCGAACACTCCATACGGAGCTATTTTCATGATCAGTTCAACGATTTTTATTACCACATCATTAAGCGCATCAAAAAAGCCTATGAGCAACCGGGACTTATCCTCCGGAATCCGCATCAGGGCAATGCCGATAATTACCGCCATAAAAACCACCTGAAGCATATTCGCATTATCAGAAATCGATGCAAAAAAGTTGGGCGGAACGATATCGACAATAAACTGCAGCGGGTTTCGATCCAGGACCTCAGCGGCAGCATCCTCCTGCCCTTCTATATTTTCCTTATAACTTAAAAACAGTGCATCCCTGGTCTCCTCAGGTAACACTTTCCCTGGTTGAAATACATTCACCACCGTCAATCCAATAGTAATGGCAAAGACGGTTGTCATCATATAAATCCCGATGGTTTTTCCTCCCATTCTGGATAACTTAGTGATGTCATTCAGATTGGTTATTCCAACAATAAGCGATGCTATGACCAGCGGAATGGCGACAAGCTGAAGCATCCGGATGAAAATCGTCCCGACCGGAGCTACAAATATTTCTGTAAATGACTGGAAACCGGCAAGAATTGAAATAATTCCAAAAAGAAGGCCAGCAATAAGGCCTAATAATATTTGCCAGTGAAGGGTTTTATACCAGGGCATATGTTTTTATTAAAGACGGATCAGGACACACCCTGTTCTTTCTTTTCCTTCGATTCTTCTAACTCCTTCATCAGCGAAGGATCCGTTTTAAAAACTCCAACGGCAACGGTTATGTATCCAGCAGTAACCATAAGCGGGGTTACATAGAGAGCAATAAATCCAAACTGCTTATTTTCGAGATACATCATCGTGAATCCGGCAACAATGAGAACAATCCCCAGGACCAAAAATTTGTAGTTATATGGGGTAAACAGATTTTGTTTAAGCTGTTTTTTACGTGGACGGCGGGTTTTGGCTCGTCTTTTTTCTTTTGCCATTGGATAATAAAAGTTAACGTATCTTTACTTCAGCCACCTCAAATACACTCAGGCAGGCCATTTTTTGATTATGTACATCAATTAACGTAAAAAGATACTTGCTATTGGGTAGTTAAGCAAGATATTTACCCGTATAAATGAACCCCTATTTTATAAAACCCGTAGGAAAAACGTTATAAATAAAACCTCATTTTAGCCATGAATCCTGAACGCCCGGTTACCATATCTCTTATTCAAACCCATTGTACATCTGACATCGAAGACAACCTGTCCAGAACAGAACAATTTATTCGTCAGGCTGCAGAAAACGGAGCACAGATCATTCTTCTCCAGGAGCTATTTGCCTGGCCATATTTTTGTCAGGAGGTTCACGAACGTTTTTTTGACTGGGCTGAACCGGTACCGGGCCCCATCATTCACCGTTTTGAATCTCTTGCCAGAGAACTGGAAGTCGTTATCGTATTGCCACTGTTTGAAAAACGAACCGACGGGCTCTATCACAATACTGCAGCCGTTATTGATGCAGATGGAAAGTATCTTGGAAAGTACCGGAAAATGCACATCCCGGAGGATCCCGGATTTCATGAAAAATTCTATTTTACCCCCGGTGATCTTGGGTATTCTGTCTTTAAAACCCGATATGCTACGCTTGGAGTATTAATTTGCTGGGATCAATGGTACCCTGAGGCAGCACGCCTCACCGCGATGGCGGGCGCCGATCTGCTGATTTATCCAACAGCGATAGCTTCTTTGCCGCAAGAAGAAGGTTCCGTGGCCACATCCTATATCGATGCCTGGCAGACGATTCAGAGAAGTCATGCCATCGCAAACGGGTGTTTTGTTGCTTCCATCAACCGCACAGGACAAGAGAATAATCTAAGTTTTTGGGGCCGATCTTTTGTTTGTAATCCCATGGGTACTATTCTTGCAGAAGCTTCTGGTGACGATGAAGTACTCACCACCCAAATTCATCGCTCAGAAATCTCCACAACACGGAACAGCTGGCCCTTCTTCAGAGATCGCAGAATAGACAGTTATAATGCTATTGTTTCCCGCTGGATCGATGATGGTGAATAACAGATTCCCATTGCTGCCATTTTGCTGCCCCGGTGGTAGCCTTTCAAAAGTCTGCCATCAGGCTGAAATGAACCTTCCCGTTATACAGCGGATCTTCCGAAGAAACGGCATACGTAAACTGTATCCTGCCCACTGGTGTGCGGTACCGGAAACCCAGTCCGCCGGAATACAGCCATGCTGATTTTTCAGGAACGTCTATTTCGGGAAACCCGGGAGATTCATAAACCCCCGCCGCAGCGAAAAGAAATGCGTGTGAATGGGGATCCAGTAAATACCGGTATTCGATATCCCCCCAACTCATTCTTGATGCCCTGAACTGCTCTTCCCGGTATCCTCGAAGTGAGTTTGCTCCTCCGAGACGTTCCAGATCGGCATCCATATAGTGTGGAGATTCTATCCAGGAGGCAAACCACCGGGCTACGGCCACTTGTCGGTTAAACACCGGAATCCATCGTTGTAATGTAGTCCGGACACGCTGCTGTGACGTTCGTCGATCCCATCCCCACTCTTCAGTCGCCTGGCCTGATACGGTACGTATTCCGCTGTCCAAATGAATCGAAAAAAAGTATCCCGTAGTTGGATTAAGCCGGCTGTTTCTGTCGTCATACTCAAAACGGATTCCAACAGAACGCAGAGTTCCGTCAAAAGCAAAGCCCTCCTCAGAAAGATGGCTGCCGGCATCAATACGCTGTTGTCTCAGATGTAAACCCACTTTTCTTTGAGGATTCCAGCGATACGAAGCAACGGCCTCTGCTTCGATGGATTGATACAGGGTGTCTTGCTGATAAAACCGAAAATCTATTCCGCCATGAAGAGGTTGATCCAAAATCCAGTCTTTCTCATAACCGGCATTAAAACGAGTCACATACGTATCAAACCGCTCAAACAGCAAGGAGAGTGCAGATCCGTTCCAGACGGCATTTCTCAAGAGCAGATGCCCCCTACCGACAATGTCGGCTCCTGCCCCTTGTCGCGGTGCATATCCAAACATCACATCGAATTGGTTGGCGCGACGCTCTTCAACTTCATACATGATCACGGCATTATCTTCTACAAATAAAAGCTCTCCTTCATGCACAAAGTGAAACAATTCTGTGTTTTCAAGATTTCTGCGTCCTCTGGACAGAAGCTGAGGGGTAATAAGATGACCGGAACGAATTCCGGATGCGGTTTCGAGATAAGATTCTGAAGTCTGACGGGCTCCACGAAAAACGACTCTGTCTACATACAGGCGCTCTCCAGGACGGACTTCTGCAGTTATATGCACTTTTGACTCCTCGATATCTACCTCAAATTGCTTTATCTGGATGGAGGCCAGCATATAGCCTTTTGACTCAAGAAATTGAACCATTCGCCGCATTTCATTATCCAGTAAAGCGGCGCTGTACGTATCTCCCTCTCCATAGAAGAAAATCATTTCATCTAAAAGGCTCTCTTGCCCCTTCTGAAAGTCCAGGTCCATGGTCCCGATGGAAAAAACGGACCCCGGCAGGACATAAATGTCCAGGCGATCATCCGGGCCGGTTGTTTTTTCAATGCGGTCAATATGTGCATTGAAATATCCTTGTTCAGCATAGTGCTGTAGAATTCGTTTTTTAACCGCCTCATCAGAATCGGCTTGCTGAAAGAGAGAAGATGGAAGGGAAACAGGGACCTCGTTTTCATACAGCCTGATGCTCTGTTCTGCCGTACGGTTTTGCTGCAAAGCATAGCCGTTCACCCCCCCGACAAAAAAAAACAAAATCAGAACATACAGGATGCTTTCAGTTATACCGCCTGCCGTTTTTCTCATGAAACGGATGATGTGTAGTATCAGCTTATGATATCACGTACAAATTGGGGCAGCGCAAATGCTCCTTTATGGATATCCGTATTATAGTACTTCAACGAGGGGGCCATGTTTTTCGTACCTTTCTCAACCCGTTCCAGAACTTCCGGGTCCTGAGGATCAATGCCTTTGGAAGCATAGGCCAGGGACCACATTCCGGCTGGATAAAGCGGGATAAACGCCAGGTACATAGAAGATACCTTAAACCAGCTTTCCAGTGCCTTGAAAAGCTGCTTAATGGCAGGATGATAAGAAGCCACCCAGGGACTTTCTGTTTGGGCAGACAAGATACCGTTTTCGGACAATGCCCGGCTGCAGTTTTTATAGAACGAATCACTGAATAAATCCACAGCGGGTCCTACAGGATCTGAACCATCGATGATAATCACATCGTATTTTTCTTCTACCTGTTCGACAAAACGAATACCGTCTTCATAAAGAACGGTCAGTTTGGGATTTTCAAAATCTCCGACCTCTGGCAGGTGTTCTTTTGCCGCCCGCACAACCGCTTCGTCAATTTCAACCATATCAACGTGTTCAACCGATGGGTGCTTTAACACTTCCCGGGCAGATCCGCCGTCGCCTCCCCCTATGATCAATACACGTTTAGGGTTCGGATGAGCAAACATAGTAGGATGAACCAACATCTCATGATATACAAATTCATCCTTTTCAGAGAGCATGACCATATCATCAATGGTCATGAGGTTTCCCCAGGTATCGGTTTCAAAAACTTCCACTTTTTGATAGGGAGTTTTCTCTGAAAATAAAATCTTTTTGACACCAACGGTCAGGCCGGTACGCCCGTGATAATATTCATTAAATTGCATGAAACTGACGAATAAAAGTGGCTGATTCTGTTATTACAGGATTTATTTGTACCAGAGAACGGCACCGGCAAACACAGCACCACACTGTTCAACAGTATGTTCTACTCCAAGTGATTTAATTTCACGAAGTTTTCTGTTGCGATAAGTAAACGCATCCTCTGCCATTTGCCGCACTTTTGCTTCAACCACTGAAAGGGGTGCTTTGGCTTCATGCTCCATGATGACACCGGGCAGAGATTCATCTTCAGGAAGGGCAACTGCGATGGCTGCCGAGATAACTTCACCCGGAATATCGGAATCAATGTGAGCATAGGCCACCGGAATTAATCCACCGGGAGGTAACTGTATATTGGAAACCTGCTTACAACCAGGGGGTACAATGCTGCTCATTCGCACCAGATTGGTATCGCCGACACCGGCATTTAAAAGAGCCTGGTCAAATGCATTGAGAAGCATCCGGCCTTCTCCGGCTCCCTTAACAAGAGAAAAAATATCGGGGGTAGAAACCATATTCATTGCATAAATCTCCTAAATAAAGAAATGAAACAGGTAAGGATGGCTTTAAATACCTGTTACGTAGATACGAAATTAATTACCGAAACGAGCGGAATTCTGAGGCTTAAACAGAAGTTTCTGTCCTTCTGCGACCTTGAACATCCCTCTTTTAAGCTCCATAGCCGATGCATTCTTTGAAGAAAAACAGGTTTTCAGATGTTCCTGAATAGTCCACGGGTCGATCGTTTCTCCACAGGTAAAAATATCCACGGCGGCATATGAATATTCAGGCCAGGTATGTATAGCCACATGAGATTCGGCTATAACCACCATGCCACTAACTCCATGTGGACTAAATTTGTGAAATTTATGAGAGATGATCGATGCTCCGGATGCTCTTGTTCCATCAAGCAATATTGCTTCGATTTGCGATACATCATTCAGAACATGTTCGTCACATTCATAAAACTCGACCAGAATTTGTCTTCCCAATGCTTCCATTTCACATAAAGCTTACAAGTGATCATGTTTTTTTGTGATTTCTGCTATAACCATAAAAAAAAAGCAACCCCCACCCACACCAGCAAAAGAAAACCTGCTATCTGCGTACAGGAAAGTCGCAATTGGACTTGTAATGGAGTTTGTTGTCTTATCGATCAATAATGTATCGGTGTTTTAACAGGGTGAACGTTCTTTTTTTCCGATTATGAAACTCCTGAGAACCAGGTATTTCTTCGGATTCGGCGATTGTCTAACCTGTGAATAAACGATTTTTTGTATTTATATAGCAGATTCCAAAATTAAAACTTTTTTTTGAATTAATAACTATGTGATTTTAAAAAAGTTTCTATTCCGTCATCTTTTTAATGGTCATAAGTAAAATTGCTTCGGGACTTTCTTTACTAAAGCCTTTTATGGCTTTATCCGCATCCAGCAAGACTTCAAAAATCCATGGGCAAACTGCCAACGGGTATGTGTGTCCTGCGCGAGCCATTTTGTTATAATAAAACGTGCTTTTGATTCCTAAAGCATTTCGTATTTGCTGTGGATTCATCCCCTTTCGTGACAGCCTCTGTATATGCCAGATTTTTCCAAACATGGAGTACAAAAAGCCGATCATTTTTATAACTTCTCCGGCGGGTGAATCTGCATTGCTCAACATTTTATCCGCAATAAACAACGTTTTTTCTTTGTCCTTTTCCAAAAGGGCATCAGAAAATTCAAACATAGTATACTCTCTTGACAAACCGACCAGCTTTCGGACATGGTCTACCGATACCGTACTATCTTTCTTGGTATAATTGGCCAGTTTATCAATTTCCACGGTAAGCTGTTGCAGGTGATTTCCCACATGATATCCCAGCAGCTGTGCGGCCTGATCTTCCAGTTGCAGCCCATATTCTTTTTCTGCCCACTCTGTTATCCAGGCCTGAAGCAAGTGCTCTCCTACCGGTTCAAATGCATGTGTACAACGATCCTTCCTTTTCCTGAACATCCCGCCCAGTTTGGTATTCAAAGGCGGGCGCTTTTCATTAGTCAGAAACAGAATCGTGGAGGGTGTCGGCTTATCCAGATAGGTTATTAAATCCTCAACACTTCCTTTAGAAGTCTCCTCTCCCGAAGTCCCCTCTTCTTCCTCTGAAGTATCCTGTGAGGCTTTTTCCTTTCCAAACATTTTCATGAAGTCACGAACAATCACAAACCGGTACTCGGACATCATTGGATAGCTGCGGCAAATTCCTACCAGCTTTTCGACGCTAATATCCAAACCGTATAGAACATCCATGTTAAAATCCCGAATCTCTTCAGGTATCCGGGATATCAATGCCTCCTGAAGCCGGTCTATAAAGAATTCCTCGGATCCAAAAAAAGCATACACTGGTTTTAGCTCCTTTTTAAGGATTTCCTCTTTGAGAAGATAAAAATGCTCCAGTTCTGATATTTTGGATGACATTATTACTATTCTATTCTATTACTACTATATATTACTCTTCCTTGCTCTTATGATTATTTCCACGATGATGATCAAGGATAAATACGTCCCATCATTCTTGGAAACGGAATGGTTTCACGAACATGCTTCAATCCACAAATCCAGGCAACCGTTCTCTCCAGTCCCAGTCCGAATCCTGAATGAGGTACAGAACCATATCTTCTGAGATCCAGATACCATCTAAAAGGCTCTTCCGGAAGATCGTGTTCTTTCAGACGCTGCATCAACGTGTCCAGGTCTTCTTCCCTCTGTCCGCCTCCAATGATCTCCCCATACCCTTCGGGAGCCAGCATATCAACGCCCAGGGCAACCTTGTCATTTTCAGGATCCCTTTTCATATAAAAGGCTTTGATCTCGGCCGGATACCCGTACACCATGACCGGAGTTTCTTCCTCCATCGTCAACAGTGTTTCATCGCTTCCACCAAAATCATCGCCCCATTTTTTCTCTTGTGCGGACTTCTTCCATACCGGAATATTTCTCAAATCTTCGTCAATTTGTTCCATTCGGGCATTAATCTGGCCTCTTCGGCGGTCAATCTGAAACTTACGCCCTTTTTTTGCCTGCCCGAATTCCGAATCGAGCTCTTCTTTTTCTTTCTGGAGCAAGACTTTTTCGTCATGCCTCTCCTGCATCATTGCATCCAGTTTCTTTTGCATATCTTCTGAGGCAAGACGCTCTACCGCTTCCGTGTAGCTTATCCTCGGAAACGGTGCTTTAACCTTCTCCAGTCGCTCTATGTCCCTTTCCAGGATTTCCAATTCCGGCTTGTTTTGTTCAAGCACGTCGGTGATGATATGCCGGATCATTTCTTCGGCCAGATCCATGTTCATTGCCAGATCATAAAATGCCATCTCCGGTTCTATCATCCAAAATTCCGTCAAATGCCGGCGCGTTTTACTCTTTTCCGCACGAAAGGTCGGGCCAAACGTATAAATCTTACCGTGCGCCATAGCCATTGCTTCTCCATAAAGCTGGCCGGATTGAGTCAGGTATGCTTTTCTGTCGAAATAGTCTGTTTCAAATAAATTGGTCGTTCCCTCCGCTGCATTACCCGTAAACACAGGGGCATCCATCTGTATAAATCCCTTTTCCTGGAAAAAACGGTGTATAGAATAAATAATCGTATTCCGGACACGCATGGCCGCCCATTGTTTTCTGCTGCGAAGCCAGAGGTGGCGGTGTTCCATTAAAAATTCTATGCCATGTTCTTTAGGTGTAATCGGATAGTTTTCGGTGACTGAGATCACCTTCAACCCCGTAACATGAAGTTCATGTCCGCCTACACTTCGTTCATCGGCATTCACTATTCCGGTGATTTCGACGGCACACTCCTGCTGGAGGCCCGAGGCCTGTTCCCAAAGCTCTTCGGAGACATCCTCCTGAGAAATAATAGACTGACATAATCCGGTTCCGTCTCTTAAGAGAACAAAAAGCAGCTTTTTACTGGACCGGATGTTATACACCCATCCTTTTAACGTTACTTCTTTGCCAACAACGTCAGCCAACTGATTGATATAAAGCATAGCAAAAGACTTAATATGTTTACGTCGAATAATTATTCAGAAAGGTGCTCTGGCATTAAAATCGTTTCCGAGAGATCCTCTTCTATGAAGCAGGTATTACAAAGATCGCGAATTTGTTTTGCATCTGCACCATCTATTTCAGCAACCAGCTCATCGAGTGTAATATACCGATCATAAAAAACTTCACTTTTTGCAAGTCTGGTCATGCGGTTGCTCATGCTTTCCTGCGCAAGCAGTAATTTCCCTTTCAACTGTGACTTTGCTTCATCCAGTTCATTCTGAGGGATCAGCTCTTCTTTGAGCCGGGTCAATTCTGCTAAAATTAACTCCCGCATATGATCCACATATTGACGATCCGTACCGGCATAAATTCCAAAAATACCACTGTCCCTGAAGGCTTCCATAAAAGACTGAATGTGGTAACAATAACCGTACTTTTCACGAATATTCTGATGAAGTCTTGAGCTCATTCCCGAACCCAGTACGGTATTTGCCAAAAGCAGTTTGAACCGGTTGGGATCCATTGCAGACAAACAACGATTTCCCAAAATAAAATGCGTTTGTTCAATCGGTTTTTTCAATACCACTTTTGTTGGATTATATTCTGTAACAGGGACATCACCGTTTATCTGATACGGCCTGTCCACCGGCTGGAAATATTTTTCCACCAATGCCAGCACTTCCTCGTGTCCGGCATTTCCCGTAACAGCAATGATTACATTGGATGGATGGTATTGCTGTTCTATATACTCAAACAAATTTTTTCTGTCGAAGGCGTTGACGGTAGATTCATAGCCGATAATAGGCCTTCCCAAAGGGTGTGGCATAAAGAGTTGTTTATGAAACTCTTCAAAAACAAAATCTTCGGGATTATCCCGGTACATTTTCATTTCTTCCAGAACGACCTTCTTTTCTTTCTCGATCTCTTCTTCCGGAAAACTTGAATGAAGGACCATATCGGTTAAAACATCCAAAGCGGTATCCAATTCGCTGTCAAGGCAACGGGCATAGTAGCAAGTGAGTTCAGGTGAAGTAAACGCGTTCAGGTACCCTCCGACGGCTTCCATACTGCGGGCAATGTCATATGCCGAGCGTTGTTCTGTTCCTTTGAACAGCATATGTTCCAGAAAATGGGTGATTCCGGCCTGCTCCTCGGTTTCGTGCCGGCTTCCGGTTTTGACCCATATTCCTACCGAGAGGCTTCGTACGGTTTTTATGGTTTCAGTAAGGACTCGTAAGCCATTGGGCAATACAGTTTTTTGAATACGGTCAGGTATCGGGTTTGTCATTTGGTTTACAACTCAATATACAGGTGAAAAAAAGAGCGTTGCTATTAAAAATAACAACGCTCATGTTAAAAAATCCGGTAAAAATTCGGATGTTTATTCTTCTTTCGGAAGCAGTGCTTTTCTGGAAAGCCTCAGCTTGCCACCGTCTTCAACCTTAAGAAGAACAACTTCAATTTCTTCTCCTTCCTGAAGGACATCGGTCACTTTATTAATTCTTTTGTGATCGATTTCGGAAATATGAAGCAATCCGTCACGGCCGGGCATAATCTCAACAAATGCACCGTATTCTTTGATTGAACGAACGGTACCTTTGTACACTTCGCCCTCCTCCAGATCTCCGGTAATTGCTTTGATTTTTTGTACCGCCGCATCGATTTTCTCTTTGTTGTCTGCTGAAATGGTGACCACACCTTTGTTGCCCACCTCTTCAATCATGACTTCAGCACCGGTTTCACGCTGGATAGATTGAATCACTTTACCACCAGGGCCAATGATACCACCTATCTGGTCGGACTGAACTTCCATTTTAACAAACGAAGGAGCGTAACTTGAGATCTCTGCCCGTGGAGCTGAGATGGTCTCTGCCATTTTCTCAAGAATATGAAGACGGCCCTCACGTGCTTGCTGCAACGCTGTTACCATTACTTCATACGAGATTCCCTTCACTTTAATATCCATCTGGCAAGCTGTGATACCATCCGCGGTACCCGTGACTTTGAAGTCCATGTCACCCATGTGATCTTCTTCACCCTGGATATCAGAAAGAACTACTTGCTTGTTCTCACCAACAATCATACCCATGGCAATTCCGGCAACCGGTTTGGAAACAGGAACACCGGCATCCATCAACGCCATAGAGCCTCCGCAAACAGAAGCCATGGAAGACGAACCGTTTGATTCCAAAATATCCGATACAACCCGGATCGTGTAGTCAAATTCTTCCGTAGAAGGTACCATCTTTTTAAGCGAACGCTCGGCCAGATTACCATGTCCGATTTCACGTCTCGAAACACCGCGCATCATTTTAACTTCACCCGTAGAATACGGAGGGAAATTATAGTCCAGCATAAAGCGCTTGGCATCATTGTAGAAGAGCGTATCGATCATTTGCTCATCTCTTTTCGTTCCAAGAGTTACAGAAACCAGGGCCTGTGTTTCTCCACGGGTAAAGATGGCTGAACCATGCGTTCTTGGCAAATAAGCCGTTTCGGTCCAAATCGGACGAATTTCAGAAGGCTTTCTGCCATCTATACGTAACTCTTCTTCGAGAATCTGAGTGCGCAGGGCCTCTTTTTGCATGGTATGGCATACTTCAGCAATTTCTTCCTCTTTTTCAGGGTAAGTTTCTTCCAGTTTTTCCTGAACTTCAGTGATAATTTCTTTGGAAGAGGCGCTATACTCTTTTTTGGAAAGGCCTTTATTACAAATATCAGCAAAACGCTGGCCTACCAGTTCACGAACGCTTTTTTCAAGTTCTTCGTCTTTTTCAGCTTCAGGAAGCTCCCATTTTTCTTTTCCGAGCTCTTCTCTCAGGTCTAACTGAAACTGACAAAGAGTTTTGATGGATTCATGTGCTTTTTTAATAGCTTCCACCATTTCTTCTTCAGAAATTTCTTCCATCTCCCCTTCAACCATGACAACACTTTCAAGGGTACCGCCTACGGTCAGTTCAAGATCGGATTCCTTCAGCTCTGACACGGTTGGGTTGATAATAAACTCACCCTGGGTTCGGGCAACGCGAACCTGAGCCATAGGCCCGTCAAAGGGAATATCAGACAACGTAAGCGACAGGGATGCGGCAACAGCACCGATTACATCTCCGTCATTTTCACCATCGGAAGAAAACACCTGGCAAATCACCTGTGTTTCATTCATAAATCCATCCGGAAAAAGCGGTCGGATGGTACGGTCAATCAGCCGTGCAGACAAAATTTCTTTCTCAGACGGTCGTCCCTCTCTTTTAATAAAGCCACCCGGAAATTTACCGCCTGCGGCATAGGTTTCCTTAAAGTCAACAGACAATGGAAAATAAGGTTGTCCCGGTTTCGCTTCTCTGGCGGCAGTAGCGGTGGCCATTACCACCGTATCACCCATGCGTACAAAGGTGCTTCCGTTCGCCTGTTTAGCAAGTCTTCCGGTATCAATGACAAACTCTTTACCGGGTGCGTATTCTATTTTTTTCAAATCAGCTTTCATGTTTTTATCTCTATTCTTCTTTCTTCATTAGCGTACAGACCAAAAAATGGAGGGCATATTCCCATACATGTAAAAGACCTTGAAAAAACCATTTTTTGATCAGGATATAGGTCTTTTATACAAGAAAGGCACGATGATTTCGTGCCTTTTCCCGATGTTTTATTTTCGAATACCCAGTTCTTTGATGAGCTTTCGGTATCCTTCAATATCCTTTTTCATCACATAGTTAAGCAACCGTCGTCTTTTACCAACCAGGCGCAACAGGCCGAGACGGGTAGAGTGGTCTTTCTTGTGAGATTTCAGGTGTTCGGTAAGCCGGTTAATTCTTTCTGTAAAAAGGGCAATCTGTGCCTCCGGTGATCCGGTATCGTCCGCTTTTTTTCCGAACTTCTTAAAAATTTCTTGTTTTTCTTCTGCTGTAATATTCATAATTCGTATCTCCGCTTTAGATCTTATAATGCTAAAGTAGATTAAGGTTTCAATTAACGAGTCAATTTACGCTTTTTTATATGCAGTTCCAAACCTGCGACAGGTTTAGAGCAAGCCACAGGGTATGCGTATTATTTATGCTTTTCCATTCGATTCAAACAAAACTGTCTGTCCATATGCAGCCTTTCCACCAGCTCTTGCGGACTACCGAACTTGATTTCTCCACGAATTCTGTCCAGAAAACGAATGCGCATGGGAAATCCATAGATCGTTTTGCTAAAATCAAAAAGATGTATTTCCAGTGTCTGACTTCCATCTGTATCAAAGGTCGGCCGTGAACCGATATTCATCATCCCGAACAGCGTTTCCCCTTCCTCTTCTGACTCAACAAAGTAAACACCGTTTGCAGGCAGCACTTTTCTTTTATCTTCCGGGTGAAGATTAGCCGTAGGAAAGCCCAGAGTACGGCCTCTTCCGTCTCCTTTTACAACGGTTCCGGCAAGCTCGTAGGGCCTTCCAAGAAGCTCTGCTGCTCTGGCAACATCGCCTTCCTGCTGCAGGGTTTTTCGAATCAGAGAGCTGCTCACCGCTGTATGTCTTACTTCGTGTGCTTTTTGAACATATACCTCAAAACCCAGTAACGAAGATAAGCGATGCAGGGTGTTGATGGATCCTTTTCTGTCGCGTCCAAAATGGTGATCGTACCCGATTACAAACGTTTTAACACCTATCTTTTCAAAGACATAGTTCTGGATAAACTCTTCCGAGGAGAGCATGGAAAAATCTCTGTTAAAGGGGATGACCACCATGTGATCTATACCAAGGTTTTCCATCAGCCGGGCTCTTTCATCAAGAGTGGTAAGTAAGCCAACGGCCGGATCACCGGGATGGATAATGGTTCTCGGATGCGGGTGAAAGGTAACGACAACCGCCGGGCTGTTCTGCTCCCGAGCTCTGGAAACCACGTTTTTAATGAGGACCTGGTGTCCCAGGTGCAGGCCATCAAATGTTCCGATGGTAAGCACATTGGATTCATTTCTGGCATAATCGTTTAAAAAAACCGGCTGACTCATAGATTGTCGAAGTAACCGTTACGAATTTGTTCAATAGTTATTGCTGTATCAACACCATACGGACCTATTTCAGTTCTCCTTAATGCGCTCATATAGGCAAGTGATCCAACCGATGTACCAAGATCATGAATGAGGGTGCGGACATATGTCCCCTTGCTGCATAAAATATCAAGCTTAAAAGCCGGGCGTTCAAACGATGTCAATGTACAGGAATGGACAGAAACGGTTCTCGGTGCTCGCTCTACCGTTTCTCCTTTTCTTGCATACGTATACAGGCGTTTTCCGTCTTTCCACAGGGCCGAATACATCGGCGGGATTTGCAGGATTTCTCCGGTGAAATGCGCTTTAATGGCGGCTTCAATTCCCTTTTCATCCACGTGTTCATAATCCGAAGTTTCATCCGGCTTGGTTGCGGCATCCTGACTTGGGGTTGAAGCACCCAGAGTTGCTTCTGCGATATATCTTTTAGGGTAGTCCTGGATCAGAGAAATGGACTTGGTAGCTTTTCCACAACAGAGGATCAACAGCCCGGTAGCCAGGGGATCCAGGGTGCCGGCATGACCTGTTTTTTTTGTCCTTATTCTGTTCCGGATAAACTTTACGATATCGAAACTGGACCATCCGGAAGGTTTGTCAACCAGAAACAATGCACCTGCAGCAAAGTCGGTGGTTTCATCCGGGACATGATTCGTATCAAATACCGAATACGAACTCAGTGGTTTCTTTTCTGCACCCATGATATAAGTAGCTGCACCCGTCTACGCTTCTGAATTCGAAGAATCCGGACCATCGTTTTTTTGATCCGAATGAGGCTCGTCCTGGCTTTGACTTCGATCTCCATCAATTTTCCGGAAAAGGCTGTCTATTTTTTCAACGTAATCTGCGGTATCGTCACGGTGGAAGTGTAATTCCGGAACTCTTCGGAGCTGATGGCGTACTCTTCCAGCCAGTTTTTTTCTGATCTCGGCCGTTCTCTCAAGGATAAAATTAAAATGCTCCGATTCATCTCCTTTCGGTGCCAAAATACTTAAATAAACATGCGCCTGCATCAGATCCGGTGAAATCCTGACCTGAGTTACCGTAATCATACCTCCATGCTGATACTCTTTTTGCAGAATATCTCCGAGATCCTGTTTAAGTAATGCGGATACCCGTTCCGTTCTGATACTCATTATCCGGGTTCATTTTTAAGTTTACGTTTCGTCTCAATGACTTCGTAGGCCTCAATCATATCCCCTTTCTTAATGTCATTGTAATTCTTGATTCCCATACCGCATTCATAACCGTTGGAAACATCTTTGACATCTTCCTTAAATCGTTTCAAAGAAGTCAGCTCTCCTTCATAGATAACAATACCATCCCGAATCAGCCGTACGTTGGAATTTCTAAAGATTTTTCCTTCCGTTACTTTACAACCGGCAACCGTACCCACTTTCGGTACTTTAAAGATATCAAGCACTTCGGCCGAGCCAATCGTTTTTTCGTTCAGTTCCGGTGATAACAATCCTTCCAAAGCGTCCCGTACCGCATCAACGGCGTCATAGATCACACTAAACAAGCGGATATCAATTTGTTCCTGTTCCGCCAATTTACGTGCATTTGTTGAAGGCCTGACCTGGAATCCTATAATAATCGCATCGGATGCAGATGCCAGGAGTACATCGGATTCTGTGATGGCACCCACGCCGGTGTGAATTATGTTCACTTTTACTTCTTCATCACTCAGCTTCTGCAGTGAACCGGCAAGAGCTTCAATCGATCCGTCCACGTCCCCTTTAATGATAATATTCAGCTCTGCCACTTCTCCAAGAGCCAGTCTTCTTGAAATATCATCCAGAGTAACATGCTTCACTTTACGGAGATTCTGTTCCCGTTTAATCTGTTGACGCTGCTGAGCAATTTCTTTGGCTGTACGCTCATCTTCTACAGAAATAATTTTATCTCCGGCCTGCGGGATCCCGTCAAATCCGGTAATCTGCGCCGGCTGCGCAGGTCCTACAGACTCAATTCGTTCCCCAAACTCATTTTCAAGTGCCCGTACCCTTCCGGAATACGAACCGGCAACAAAGGGATCGCCTACCCTCAGTGTACCCCGTTGAATGAGAATGTTTGAAACAACGCCTTTTCCACGATCAATTTTCGCTTCCAGAATAATACCTGAAGCATTTCTGTCCGGGTTGGCTTTAAGTTCCATCAGCTCGGCTTCAATCAGAACTTTGTCGAGCAGTTCATCAATTCCTATTCCGCTTTTTGCAGAAACTTCGGCAAACTGTACATTTCCACCCCATTCTTCCACGAGAACGTTATGATCCGCAAGCTGTTGCTTGATTTTATCCGGATTGGAATCCGGTTTATCAATCTTGTTGACGGCCACCACCAGAGGCACGCCACCTGCCTGCGCGTGGTTAATAGCTTCAATCGTCTGAGGCATTACGGCATCATCGGCCGCAACCACCAGAATTACAATGTCCGTCACCTGAGCACCACGAGCTCTCATCGCTGTAAATGCTTCGTGGCCCGGAGTATCAAGAAATGTGATATTACGTTTATTTGGAAGCCTTACTTCGTATGCACCGATGTGCTGTGTTATACCTCCGGCTTCTCCCGCAGTTACTTTCGATTTACGAATAAAATCCAGCAGCGATGTCTTTCCATGATCCACGTGTCCCATGACCGTAACTATTGGAGAACGTTCTTTAAGGTCTTCCGGATCGTCCTCTTCCTCAATGAGGTCTTCGTCCAGTTCCTGAGCATCCACAAATATCACTTCCCGGTCGTATTCACCTGCAAGAAGTTCTATGGTACTGGCTTCGAGACGCTGGTTTATGGAAACTACCATACCCAAATTCATGCAGTGCATGATAATTTCATTAGGGGAAACACCCAACAGATCCGCCAGGTCACTTACGGTAATAAACTCGGTTACTTCAAGGGTCTTTTGCTCTTGCTCCATCTTTTCTGATTGGAGCATTTCACGCTCAAGAGCCATTTCTTCCCTTTTCTGCTTTCGTCTCTTCTGACGCTT
>JASCXY010000180.1 GCA_030012235.1 Balneolaceae bacterium ANBcel3
TAAACCGGTTCTTTCAAAAGATCGGTTCACAAAGATATCGAATTGGTACTAATATAGCACAAAGCTTTCATCCGACCAATGATATTGACTCCCTGTAATATCAGCAATAGACTCGATGATACCCTCCAGGTCATCCGGAGAAGGCATATACAACGTCAAGCGTCTGTTCGCCAAAGATTCATTTTCAATACGGATAGTAGTATCATAGCGCCTTTCAAGTTCGTCGGCAATCTGCGCCAAAGTAAAGGATGAGAAGAAAAACCCTTGTTGTCTCCAGGCCAGGGCCTGATCCACATTAACTGCTTCAGGCTCTGAGGGCAGCTCTGTTAACTGGCCCACCCTGCTCCATTGCCCGGGCTCAAGCAATACAGAAGTTTCTGTATTGAAAAGTGACGAAAGAGACACGGCTCCTTCAACAAGCGTCAAAACCGTTTCTTTACCGGGATCTTCTGGCCAGGAGCGGACATTAAAACGCGTTCCATGTACAAGAACACGGGCATTATGTGTTTCCACGATAAAGGGGTCTGCCGAACCAGGTACAGAAAAATAGGCCTCTCCAGTTAAAAACATCTCACGGTGGCCCTTCCATCGTGTCCACCTGATATCAGCCCCGCTGTTTAATTCTACGGTTACGCCGTCAGAAAACTCATGTGCTACATAGGAACCTCTTGGTGCCTCCAGGTGTACCGGAACAAACAAATACCACCCGGCCATTACCAACGCAAAAACAGCGGCGGCAGCACCCATCCACATATAAACTACGTTCCCCCGGGAGCGTTTCTTTACTGTTTTCTTAACACGGCTACTGTGATGGATCCGATGTTGTAACCTTTTCCATTCCTTTTCAATTCGGTCCGAAGACAGTTCCTTTTCGTCCGAATACCCGGTATCGGAGTCCTCTTTTCGCTTTCTTGTTGAAAGCTTCCAGAGTAATTCTATCTCCTCTCTCTCATTTTCGGAAAAAGAATCGAGTATTTCTTTATTGATTTTATTCATCTTCATACTTTCAATGCGTATTGTACTTCAGAAGCATCAAACATCCTTATATCAGGACGTTAAGCCCTCGCGTAATTTTTTATTTTTTTTCCAGAGGGCTAGCTGGCTTCTCAAAAACTCCAATGCCTGAACGATATGATTGTTCACTGTTCTTGGTGAACAATCCATCACTCTGGCTATTTCATTGTGATCCAATCCTTCAAAACGGCTTAACTCAAAAGCTTCCCGTCTTCTTTGGGGCAGCTGTTCAATCCATTCAGTAATCAGCAAAGACAACTCCTGTTCTTCCGGATCGTCAAACATATCCGGTTCCATTTCTGCCCTTGGGATCTCCGACGCGATTACGTCATCCAGGCGTCCCGGGCGATTTACTCCAAGATGATTCAGGCAACGGTTCTTTGTAATATGATACAGCAACGCTTTAAGCGACTTCTTTTCATCAACGCGTTCCCTGATTTGCCATAAATACGTGTATACATCCTGTAAAACATCACTTGCTGCATCAAAATCATGAATAAACGTCCGGGCATACCGCATCAAAGGTTTGTAAGAAGCCTCAAATAATTCATGAAAGGCGCCTTCATCCCGTTGACGAATTCCTTTTGCCCACCGCTGGTAATCTGAATCTGATGCCATCTGCAGTTAATACATCTACTTGAGCTCTTCTGTTAGTTACTACCAGGCAAAAATGCCCCATACCTATTCTTTTTTCAATAATAACCTTTTTTAGCTCGATTTATAAATAAAATCGGTGCCTGTTTGTTTCAGCGAACCTGCCGTATATACCCCCGATACATGAATATGCCTGCAGTCTAACGTAATGTTTACGAACAGCTCGGCCTTTGGGGTTTTACTTTTTTTGCGAATTGTTAAAAAAAGTAATAGTCATGTCCCAAATACAGTCTGTAATACCATCAAAACAGCGTTACATATGTTTTTTTTATCAATAATCACGCTATACACGAGGCTGAACCCTCGTTTTACTTTTCAAATAAAACTACGTAATCATGTTACAACATATCGCATATTTCATCACAGCAAGCATTCTTTTTGTATTACTGGCATTTGTACCCATGGACGAGAAAGACACAGAAGCAACCCTGGTTATCAAGGGAACAGTGGTTTGTGCTGAAACAGAAGAGCCTGTCGTTTTTGCAGAGGTTCTGGTTACAGAAAGAAGCAGCACCGCTGTTACCAACACCGATGGAGAGTTTGAATTGAACGGCCTTGAAGCCGGCACGTATGAAATCGTTGTTAATGCCGATGGGTTCGCTCAAAAGAAGAAAGAGATTACACTTGAAGAAGAATTTTCTGTGACTATTGCTCTGAAGTCAGATTAAGCATCTGAAAAACGGTTTACTACATAAAACCTGACCCTGTGAGAGAGACTTTACGAGCTGCAGCCTTGCCCTTTACCAATCGGGCAAGGCTTTTTTTTGTCAAAAACCCTCTATAACCATTTTTGATACCGGAAAAAGGCCAACATCCCTACAACTACAGCCAACATAATCCCTAATATATAGAAATAACCATACTGCCAGTTTAATTCCGGCATATATTCAAAATTCATCCCATACACTCCAGCTATAAACGTCAGTGGTATGAATATTGTCGCAATAATAGTCAGCATTTTCATCACCTGATTCATCCGGTTGCTCAAACTTGAGAGATATAAATCCTGCATACCGGACAACAATTCACGGCTGGTTTCAACACCATCTATCACCTGAATAATGTGATCATAGATATCGCGAATATATGGTAGTGTAGAAGAATGAATGAGGCTTGATTCTGTTTTTTCCAGCTTATTTATCACTTCCCTAAGTGGCCAGACCGCTTTTCTCATGAACAGAACTTCTCTTTTGACTGCATATATTTCATTTAGAACGTCATGAGAGGGGTCTTTCTTCAATTTTTCTTCAACCGCATCCATATGATCGCCTATGAGTTCCAGATTGACGAAATAATGATCAACCACAATATCAATAATCGCATAGAGTAAGTAATCCGGTTTTCTTTCTCGAATCCTTCCCCTGGACTCTCTTAACCGTTTTTTTAAAACTTCAAAAAAGGGTACCGGCTCTTCCTGAAACAGGATAACACGATTTCCTGTCAGTATCAGACTAATCTGATCTATACTCATATGACGGGTATCTGACTGATAGTTGATTGCTTTGAACGTCAAAAACAGATACTCATCAAATATTTCAAGCTTAGGCCGCTGGTGAATGTTTAATATGTCTTCATAGATGAGCGGATGAATATGGCACCATTCTGTGAGTCCTTGAATTTTCTCTGTCTCATGAAGCCCCGTAACAGTAATCCATGTCACCCTCTGATCCTCTACTCCGGACTGGATTTCTTCGATTTGGACATCTTCTTTTTCTGAAAAATGCTCTTTATCGTATCGAATCTCGGAAAAAAATGTTTTATTCATTTTTTTTCGGCCGGTAAAAACCGGTGATCCCGGTGGCAAACCCATTTTTTCCCGGGCTTTGGTTTGCATAAGATGTTTCATTTTTCAGTTTCTCTTATCGGTTTGAATTCCTTTCCTTTGGTAAGCTTACACATATTATATAATAAACTACACTTGTGTCTGGTTAAACTAATTTATTGTTCTTGTAAAATACAGCTGTGCAATGGAATAGGTACTGTTGGAAAATTTATCGATTTGAACTCGTAGCTTGTTCGAACCAACAGAGTCCAAAACCGATAAATCCAACAGAATTTATGAATTCCGGCAAAACAATCTTTGCTCAACTTATGGATGTTGTTCCCAAATACGAATTTAAAAAAATTGTGCAACGACACCATGGAAATCACCGGGTACGCAAGCTTTTGGGTTGGGATCAATTCATATGCATATGTTTTGGACAGCTGACGTTCCGGCACAGTCTTCGTGATGTGACAACTACGCTGAATGCCCTGGAACTCACGGAAGCTGGGATCGACCTGGGCGATCAAGGAAGCAGGGGTGGATCAGGTGGGATGCGTGCACACCGCTCAGGGGCTTGAGTTTGACTATGTCGGCGTGCTGATCGGAAGTGATCTCCGGTTTCTAGACGGGCAGCAGGCCGGGGAGTCGGGACTCTTGTTTGATGAGGAAGTATTTGAACGGACGGATGCCGGTTTAAACGAGATCTCTCATGCTTCTGATGACAGATTATCATACAAGGCACACACACCCCGCCGCGGATCATTCTACAGCAACTGGAAAGAATACCACGATGCAAAGGGCAAGTCCGGCCTCAAGGACCAACCCGCTGAGATGTGCCGGATGATTCGCAACATCTTCCGCATCCTGCTCACCTGCGGCATGAAAGGCTGCTGCGTGTACATTTCCGACAAGCCGCTAGAGCAGTATTTCCGCGAGCGGTTGGAAAAGGCAACTGGTAAAACGATCTGATTAATCCTCTCTTGATCCATTGATGAAGATGGCCCTGATATCTTTTTCTTAACCTGCACGGCATAGGTTCAATACGACAGGATTTCGACCAGTGCCGGGTTGATGTAGTAGTGCCGTCCCCTGATCTCTCTTTTCTCCAGGATTTGCAAATCCGCCAGCTCATTCAGGTAGCTGCGGGCCGTGTTTTCGGCATAGATCCCGCGATCAACCAAATGCTGCACCTTGACATATGGTTGGGTGAAAATCGCTTCGGCGAGATCCCCGGGCCGGCGGAAGTCTGTCTGTTCCCGCAGCACATCAAGTATATCCTCCCTTGTTTCAATGATGTCATTGACCTTCCGCAGGGTAAGCTGTGAGGTCCATTCCACAGCTTTCAGCATGTAGAGCAACCAGCTCTTCCAGTCGCCGCGCTGTGATACGCCCGCGAGGTGTTCATAATAATCCTGCTTATGCTCAAGAATGTACCGGCTAAGGTAAAGAATAGGTAGTTCCAGCTGATGGTTCCGTGTAATGATGTGCAAATTCATGATGCGTCCCACCCGTCCATTACC